>NZ_CP092831.1:4175833-4476666 GCF_022531965.1 Paenibacillus peoriae
ACTTTCATTTGAAATATATTGTATTAAACCTAAATACCATGTTTTTATAAGTGAATGATCATAAATACAATTAATGATACGTGTATCGCCACATTTTATTCATATAAAATAGATATGTAATCGAATAAAACGGGCGCTCGGGCAGGCGGGACTCATTATGCTTAAGGTGCATGCAGTCACCCAGCAGGGAAAAGACTCAGGCAGTCTTGGCATATGAGCGACGAGCACATTTCCCCGCTGCAAAAAGTCGTGCACGCCATCCATAACCAAAGCTCCAAGGCCGGTCTTCAGCTTTGGCATGTCGGACGCAAAGGCTCGTTGCCCCAAAAACAGCTGTATCTGCCTCTGGGTTGCCTCACCGCGAACAGTATCATCCACTGGCTCGCACACTAAATTGAACAATTTCCACAATAATAGGTGTGCCGGAGGAAATTGCCTCCCCTTCGTTAAGGCGAATCGTCAGCGATTCAGGTGTCAGTCTATACAATGTGCTTTCTTGTATCATTCCATTAATGTATAGATTGGCATAACTGTTGCTTCCGACATTAAACCGCTGAAAGGGCTCCTGTACACCATCTACAGAAAATTGATCCGCCATAATCGTGATTGAAGACTCAATTGTAGCAGGTGCAAAATAAAAATATCGCTCGGCTATGGGTATAATTTCAATATTTGAAATGTCAGCTGCCGGACCGGTTGGGCCTGTTATTCCTTGGGCTCCGGTTGGGCCCGCTATGCCCTGTGCTCCAGTAGGGCCGGGTGCACCTGTTGCACCTGAACTACCTTGGACGCCAGCCGGACCTGGCGCTCCCCGTGTTCCTGCTGGACCCTGTATTCCTGGTATTCCTTGGACTCCCGGTGTTCCCGCAGTTCCCGGTATGCCTTGTGCTCCTGCTAAACCTGGAATACCTTGTACCCCTGTTAACCCGGCTTCGCCTTGCTTCCCTGTCAAACCAGGAATACCCTGTGCTCCTGCCGAACCTGGAACACCCGGCTTTCCCGTCTTGCCCATTCTCCGCCTCCGCTTGGTAGGAGTATTTCTACATCTCCGTTGCATGATTAGCTTTGGATGCTTTTTGGCATGGAACCCCGTTTTTGTTCTACCTTTGAGTGAATAACTTGTTTTACACTTTTTACGTTTGTTGATCTTGCAATGTACGGTTCTTTTTCCTTGCCTTCTTAGTGATGAATCGCGTCTCCTCATACCAGTCGTATACACCTCCTTCTCACATGCTTATTTATGTATTGTATGCATATCCCTCTTTAGGGTTTTAGGCATTTGTAGGATGCCGATTCCAAGTATTCGCTTCCATCTGTATTTGTAGCAAAATAGGCCTTCTCCATTCACCCTATTATTAATAGAAAGGTTAATATGCCGTTTCCGAATAGGTTGAGAAATCATTTATTGATTAAGAGCCACCGAATGGCTCATACCAGTAAAGAAAGGAGATGAAAACTATGCCCATCATAAAACCTGTGTACACAGCAGTAGCTACTGCTCCCGTAGCAACTGGTGGTGCCATAAGCACGACTGTAACCCCAGCCGTGACTCGTTTTTTTGCAACAATTACAGCCGGGATGATCGGAGCAACAACAACAACTATTCCTGCTGCAAGCTTCGTAGATGACGCCGACGCTCCAGTAGTTGCTTTACCAACATTAACGGCTACTGATTCTGCTAATTATTATATTAATGGAGTTATTCAGCAGAGTTCCTTATTCACCCTGACCACGGCAAGTCTGGTCATTGCCTCTGTAGATATTACACCAGGTGTCCCCGCTGTCATAGAAATATCTGATTTTAGCGGCACAACCTCCACCATATCAACTCAGCCCACCATCTCTGCCCCTACCGTAACAATTATCACTTAAGACGTTTCATCCTTTTGATTCAAGATGGACTGAACGGTCATTCACACTGTACATTACCCCGTATAAGCTAGAAAAGACCGATTCAGATGTCGATATCTGAATCGGTCTTTTAAGCTCAAGATGAATATACAATCGTTTTCAAATGACTGGGTACTGTATGATTAAGGCAAAATAGCAAAGGAGCGCACTGGAAATCCGGGGGAATCTTGAATGCTCGGAACGATATTATATATGACCGCGCCCGTCGGGGGCAACTTGTCCAAATTTGTCAGCATCTCAACTTGATACCGATCCTGCTCCAATATGTAATATTCCCCTACCAGCTTGCCAGCTTTGCGATAAGCTACAGAAGAATCCGTATCTAGCGTTTCATGTCCAATGGCAGCCACATTCCGTTCTTCTACCAAAAAGCGTAGCGCCTCTAGCGACCAGCCCGGACAGTGTGCATCTCCGGCGTCATCCTTGTTCGAGAAGGCATCTGAATCAGGCCAACGTTTGCTCCAATCACTGCGAAAAGCGACAAAGGACTGATCAGCAATGCGTCCATGCTCTTTCTCAAAGTCCAAAATATCCGCAACCGTAAGTTCATAGTCAGAATTAGCTGCAACGGCTGCTGAACGGTCAATGACAACGAGCGGCAAAACCAGCTCCTTCAATGAAAGCTCATGCAAGTAACGTTTGCCCTTCACAAAATGAACGGGTGCGTCAATGTGAGTCCCATACTGACCTGGAAAGCAGTATTGTTTTACAAAAAAGCCATCGTCGTGGGTAAACAGGGTATCCACCTGAACATTATCGAATACTGGAAAATGAGGGATTTCAGGATAAAAAGCGTGGGACAAATCTACCCACTCTTTTTGCTTCAACAACTTCAAGATATCTGCTAAATGCTCTGCCATGATGCCCATTCCTCCTCAGCTTTATTACAAGCCATTTTACCTGAGGATTCTGCAAAAATCTATAAATCGACCTTCCAGAATGTATAGATTGAAATCGTTAACATTTTGAGAAAAAACACAAAAACAATTCCATATATTCATATATACATTTCCTATTCCGTGTGATTGTTAACGTTTTCATTATTACATATACGTCTTGATTGGAAAAAGTAGGGGTCTATTGAATTATATAAAAAATTCGACAAAAATTTTAGTATGTAACTTTTATTATATTAACAAATACTGGAACACGAAGTATGATAGAAAATGTAGAAACCACAGGAGCACCCGGGACTCCCTTCGTTTGTCTACTCTATTCATCCAATATACGGAGGTATTTTATGAAAAAGAGATTTTCACTCGGAATTGCAGCAGCTCTGCTATTCACTACCCTGTCCCCTCTTGGTTCACCTGCTCATGCAGCCAGCGATATTGGTAAAGAAACGCTTGGTAACAAAAACGGTTGGGCAGCCTTTTCTACAGGCACAACAGGCGGAGCTGCAGCCTCTTCTTCTAATATTTTCACCGTAACGAATCGCAAGCAATTAGTCGATGCTTTGGGCAAAAACAGCAATAGTACGCCTAAAATCATTTATGTCAAAGGCACGATCAACGCCAACGTCGATGACAATAACAAGCCGTTGGGATTGAACGATTACAAGGACTCTAAATATGATTTTGACGCCTACCTCAAAGCTTATGACCCATCCACTTGGGGTAAAAAGGCTCCGTCCGGCACATTGGAAAAGGCACGTGAGGCTTCACAAAAAAATCAGGCCAGTCGTGTCGTCATTGAGATTCCTTCTAATACAACGATTGTCGGTCAGGGTAGCAATGCCGTCATTAACGGCGCGAACCTTCAACTAAAAAAAGGGACAGATAATGTCATTATCCGTAATATTGAGTTCCAGGATGCCTACGATTATTTTCCTCAATGGGACCCAACGGACGGCAGCACAGGCAATTGGAATTCGGAATATGACAGCATTACAATTAACGGCGCCACACATGTATGGGTAGACCACAATACCTTCAATGATGGATCTCACCCAGATAGCCAAAACGGCTCCTTTTACGGTCAAGAATACCAGCATCATGATGGGCTTCTCGATGTGATTAACCAGGGCGATCTGGTTACGGTTTCTTACAATCATTTTTACGATCATGATAAATCATCGATTATTGGCAACAGCGACAGTAAAACAGCAGATGAAGGGACTTTACGTGTAACCCTGCATCACAATTATTATGAAAACACGGTACAACGCACACCACGCGTGCGGTATGGACAAGTCCATCTGTACAACAATTACTATACAGGTGATGTAAAACGCTCCGAATATCCTTCACTGTATATATGGGGCGCAGGTAAATCCTCCAAAATCTTCGCCGAAAACAATGTTATTGACGTTGCCGGTTTATCTGCAGCTAAAATCGTGACTGTCTTTGGTGGAACTGCCCTGTCAGATACGGGCACAATCCTGAATGGACAAGCTGTTAATGCAGGCTCCAGTGCGGGTCTTAGCTCCTCTGTAGGCTGGAAACCATCGCTGAATGATAAAATTTCCCCATCCGCCAGTGTGAAGGCAGAAGTCACTTCCCAAGCTGGCTCTGGTAAGCTGTAAACACTGCCCGTTAACACAAATAACCGCAGACGCATACAACCTGCGATTTTACACCAAAAAGGCTGTTTTCTCCGTAGAATGATTCCACACGGAGAGAACAGCCCTTTTTTTTATTTTTCATTTTTTTAATTACAAATTATAGCGCACATTAACTACCGTATTGTTCTACCAAAACCGGCTTTTCAAATGCGTTATCCAGCTTGCGAAGCTTAGCCTTTACCGCATCTGGTGGCTCAACCGCTGGCGCATCTGGATGCAGCAACCATGATTTCACAAAATGCGTATCGGATAATTGAAAGAGTGGAGGCTCTTTCTCAAAGTCAATTTTCATAGCATAAGAACTGCGAGCTGCAAAAGCATCCCCTACAGGTGGGTGAAGCAGATCCGGAGGTGTTCCCGGAATAGCTGCCAGCTTCTGACCATGGCTGTCCAAACTTGGCATAGAGGCGAGAAGGCCCCATGTATATGGATGTTTCGGGTTGTAGAAAATTTCATTAACCGTACCTGTTTCCACGATTTGTCCTGCGTACATAACGGCAACGCGATCAGCCATCTTCGCTACAACACCGAGGTCATGAGTAATAAAGATGATGGAAGTATCAATCTTTTTCTGAAGATCTTTCATCAGTTCCAAAATTTGAGCTTGAATCGTTACGTCCAACGCAGTCGTCGGCTCATCGGCAATCAGAAGTTTCGGATTAGCAGCCAATGCCATCGCAATGACGACACGTTGACGCATACCGCCACTAAATTCATGCGGATATTGGTTAAAACGCTGTTCTGGATGTGGAATACCTACTAGATTCAGCAACTCAATACCCCGCTTGCGAGCAGCATCCTTGGATATTTTTTCATGCTTGAAAAGCACTTCCGTAATCTGCTTGCCCACTTTCATCGTCGGGTTAAGCGAAGTCATTGGGTCCTGAGAAATCAGGCCAATTTCCTTACCACGAATTTTTTGCATCTGCTTTTCCGTTTTATTAATCAGCTCTTGTCCGTCAAACATAATTTGACCCTTTTGATAAATGCCCGGAGGGGTCGGAATCAACTTCATAACAGCTTGTGAGGTTACGCTTTTACCTGAGCCGGATTCGCCCACAATCGCCAGCGTCTCTCCTTTATTGACATGAAAGTTTACGCCACGAATGGCCTGCACTAGTCCCTGGCGGGTCTTGAAAGATATCGTTAAGTCCTTCACTTCCAAAAGGCGGTTCATCTCATCACTCTTTCATTTATTATTCATCACTATTATTGACCACTATCTAAAAAAACGACGTCCATGAGTCAAGGTATATACGATTAATTTTACTCAGTTTAGTACCTACCAGTCAAGCTATATCTCAAATATCACCGAAAAACTTCCATTCGATGTTAGATAAATGAAATGTTTCTCCGAAAAAACGATCATTTTTAACCATTTTTGTACTCATTTATAACATGCGCTGGATATAGCTGAAGCGTGCTCCACCCAATGGCGAACGTGTGCAGAGTAGTTCTCCATTCAACCGGGTAGCAATTTGACGACAAATAGCCAATCCAAGACCTGTGACACCATTCGAGCCCGCATAGAATCTTCCGAACACCTCGGTTGCCTCTTGTTCGGTCAGCCCTTCCCCATCATCATCCACATGTATAACCCATACAACCTCCGGTGTTGTCCCTGTCTCCAAATGAATGACAACCTCCGTAGAGGTATGCCGAACTGCATTTTGCAGCAAATTCAATATCATGCGGAACAATTGCTCGGCCGGAACGGCCACATGCAGACCCTCTCCCTCCACTCGGAGCGAGATAGAACGTTCAGCAGCCACCGGCATCAATAGATGAACAGCATCCTCCGCCATGCTTCTAAGATCAACCAGAGAGACAGGCCACTCTTCATTCAGCGCCTCCAGCCTCGATAGCTGCAGCAGCTTTTCCACCATGTCAATTAACCGCTGGGACTGCACTTTGATGATACTCAGTCCCTCGTCCTGGGATACCACTTGATCCTGTATGGCATATACATAGCCTTGAATCGACATTAACGGTGTCCTTAGCTCGTGAGATACATTTTGTAGAAATTCAATTTGACCGTGATGGTGCTGCTGAATACGGGCGGACATGGAATGAAAGGTGCCGATCAGCTCGCCAATCTCACTTTTATCCGCCTGTGGAAAATCACTATCCTGCGGCTGATTCGGCTCATAGTTGCCAACCGCCTCTTTCAATCGTTTGAGCGGACGCACCAGACGCGAGACCACCATCAGACCAATGACGAGAATCACTAAAAAACCCGCGATGATAGACAGTAATGTGGTTCTCATTAACGGTACATACAGGGCTCTCAAAGAAGATAAGGGTGAGTATACAAAAATACGAAAAGGTTGTCCGGGCAATTCCTCATTCGTAAACAGTACCTTTTTACCTTGAAGCACAGCCACCCCTTCATGTGTAGCGGTCAGATCCTGGGCAGACGGATGAACCGATGCAAAAAATCCCTGGCGGATCAAAAGCAAATGTTCGATCTTTTTGCCTTCCATTCCAGAAACGCTTGAGTCGATGATGTGGTTATCCGTGCTTAAAATAAAGTAATCGGTAGATAAAAGCACGCCCTTGATAACATAGTTAAATTCAGCATTATCCAGTCGATCAAAGCCTCCATCACTCATAATATGGACGGCTTTGCGTGCCTGCTCATGAAGTTTGGATTTGGCTTGATTCACCAGAATGTCGTCGATAAGTCTGATGAATAAGACCACTGTAATACAGACGGTAATAAGCATGGCGATGGACAGGGAAAGCAGTATTTTAGCTCTCATCGTACGCATGATTACAACTCCTGAACCGTTGCTTTATATCCGAAACCCCATACGGTGTTAATGACGAGCGTAGAGTGATATTCAGCTAACTTTTTACGAATCCGTTTGACCAGATCATCCACGACTCTCACATCACCTATAAAATCATAGCTCCACACCTGCTGAATCAGATGTTCCCTGCCAAAAGGTCTTTCCAGATGATTCGCAAGAAACAGCAACAGATCGAATTCACGTGAGGTTAAATTCAGCTCTTGTCCGTCCACTGTGACTTTACGAAAGTCAGCAAAAATATACAGATTGCCCGCATGGCATAGATCTGCGTTTTCTGCCGCTTGCCTATCGTCCGATGCAGACATTCCGGCCTTGCTCAGTCTCAGCATTGCTTTGACCCTTCCTACCAACTCCCTTGGATTAAAGGGCTTGGTCAAAAAATCGCTGCAGCCCAGCTCCAGCCCGTGAATACGGTCGTTCTCTTCTCCACGGGCAGAGATCATAATGATCGGCATTTCCGTAAACTCACGAAGCTGAGTCAGTAGAGAAAGCCCATCAATACCAGGCATCATAATATCAAGAACGAGACAATCCGGACGGTTCGTACGGATATGCTCTACCAGTGTTTTACCGCTGGAAAAGGAAGTCACCTCGTAGGATTCTTTTTTCAAATATTCAGATATTAATTGCAGAATGAACACATCGTCATCCACTACTACTATTTTTGTCATGGCCTTAACCCCTTGCCGTTGTTCTGGATGCTTCCATCCTCTCTTTAAGCTTAACAGAAGCCTAGCAGAATAGACAAAAGACGGGTATACCGTTCCCGGTCCCGTCTTTCTTATCATGAATCGCTGCTGTATATGCCAGGCGAGCTGAGTGCTAACTACGCATCAAACTTATTTCTTGGTTGTTACTACTTTGGCTGCTGCTTTTGGAGCTGTTTTTGCTGGGACTGCTTTTTTAACTGGAGTTTTGTGGGTCACTTTTTTAGCTACGACATGATGTGTACGAGTTTTATGAGCTGTTGCTTTGTGTTTAACAACATTATGTTTTTTGGCATGATGTTTAACTGTACGGTGCTGCCCTTTCACTGCTTTTGTTTTGTGGCTTGCCGCTTTTTTCGCAACGGATTTTTTGGCAGGGGCTTTCTTTGCTTTGGTTGTTGTTTTATGAGCTGTTACAGCTTTTTTAACCGGTGTTTTTACCACAGGTGCTTTCGTCACAGGTGCTTTTGCCGGTGTTTTGGTAGCTGGTGTCATAACCGCAGGAGCTTTGGTTACTGGTGCAGTGCTCGCTGGAGTCGTTGTTGCTGTAGCGGCGAATGCGCTGCTTGCTCCTCCCAGTACACTTACTACGGTCAATACGGCTGCTGCATTTTTAGTCCATTTTTTCATGATTGAATCACCTCTCCTTTAAAGTATCTTTAGCTTATCAGGAGAATTCGGCATAATTGTGGAGCAAATGTGTGAAAAGTATATGAAAAAGCGTGCAGCTCTGTATTTAGAAAATACATGAGTCTGCACGCTATGAGTTTTACAATAACCGTCTTCACTAGCCAATGGCGATCCAGGAAATAATACCGTAGTTATGCGCGGTTTCGTTCCACTTGGTTACGACGATCACTGCTCCATTCGGCGTCTGAGATTTCAGCGTCGCATGAAAGAGAGGGTGGTTCGTCATCGCTACTAATGTGTAGTCCGGGTTTACAAAAGTCTCCCCGAATACAATGGTCACTTCCGTCTCTCCTTCACTGCCTTTCAAAAGAAACGGCGCTCTGCCGAACTGCTGCAATGCGGGCTGATTCGCACACGTACGAACCGGAGTGATGCTCAAATGCTCCGGCTTCACTGCGTTCAGCTCCAACTCACGTGAGCCTACAGTGCCTTCCACCAGATGATGGCCTTCAATGCTCTGCTCTGCCACATGATGGCTTTGTACCGCAGCGGCCTGCAGATGCTCTGCTCCCACAGCTCCCGGGCTCAGCACCTCGCTGTCGACGGCCTGAGCTTGCAGATGGTTTCGAGATATACTGTTTGCCTGAAGTCTGTCGCCACTGATACCTTCCTCTGGCAAAAGTCCCGAGAGATGAATATCTGTGGACAGCTGAGCCCGTGTCACTGAGCCTGCTTTTAGGTGATGCGAATCAATAACTTCCTCTCCAATGTGGTGGCTCTCAATAGCCTCCTCAGCCACATGACGGGACTGTACCGTTCCATCTGCCAGCTTGCTGGATGTTACCGCTCCTTCTTGTATAGCATCCTCAACCACCGCCTGCCAGCCTACATGCTGTGGTTGAATAGCCCCTGCTTGCAGATGCTCCGACTGGACTGAATCCAGCGCGATATGCCTGGACTGCACCACGCCTTCTGCCAGTGCGGACCCTTGGATCGCCCCCTCGGCCAAATGCTGAGCGTGTACGGCATGCTCCGTTAAATGCACGGAGTTTATGCTGGCTTCTGCCAAATTCGAAGCACGCACCGCCCGAAGTGCAAGCTTCTCAGCGTTCACGCTGCCTGCCTGGAGCGCGTGAACCGATATACTCCCCGGCGCAATATGCCGAGTCATCACTGCCGAAGCCTGCAAATGATCAGAGGTGACCGATTCAGGAGCCAGGTGGCTCGACTGGACGGCCTCTTCTGCCAAATGATTGGCTTGCACCGCTTCGTCTGTAATGTGCCACGGCTGGACCGAATGAGGAGATATTTTAGCGGCAGTTACGCCATCATCCGCTAGTTTGTCGGACGTAACGGACTCATTCTGCAAAGCATCGGTCGATATTGCTTGTGAGGCGATATGCACACCTTGAATAGTTCCAAGATGCAGATGGTGCGGTTGAATAGACTCCGGTGCGATATGCACGGACTTCACCGCCCCCTCTGCCAGCGCTCTGTCCTGTACAACACCGGGTGCCAAATGCCGAGGGTGTACGGCATGCTCAGACAGCTGTGAAGGACCAACACTTCCTTCCGCGAGATTCGTCGCGTGCACCGAGCGTGCCGCCAGTTTTTCCGAGGTGATGCTTTCTGCTTGAAGCGCACGACCTGACACACTGTCCTGGGCCAGATGTCTCGCAAATACCGAGGAAGCCTGCAAATGATCAGAGGTGACGGATTCAGGAGCCAGATGGCTCGACTGGACGGCCTCTTCTGCCAAATGATTGGCTTGCACCGCTTCGTCTGTAATGTGCCATGGCTGGACTGAGTGAGCAGACAGCTTGGCGGCAGTCACGCCCTCATCCGCCAGTTTGTCGGACGTAACGGACTCATTCTGCAAAGCATCGGTCGGTATTGCTTGTGAGGCGATATGCACACCCTGAATGGTTCCCATTTGCAGATGATGCGACTGGACGGACTCCGAAGCGATATGCACGGATTTCACTGCCCCTTCTGCCAGCGCTCTGTCCTGTACTGCACCAGGTGCCAAATGCCGGGGGTGTACGGCATGCTCAGACAATTGTGAAGGGCCGACGCTTCCTTCCGCGAGATTCGTCGCTTGCACCGAGCGTGCCGCCAGCTTTTCCGAGGTGACGCTTTCTGCTTGTAACGCACGGCTAGACACACTATCCGGGGCCAGATGGCTCGCAAGTACCACCGAAGACTGCAAGTGGGCTGAAGTGACAGATTCCGGTGACAGATGGCTCGACTGGATGGTCTCTTCTGCCAAATGATTGGCTTGCACTGCTTCGTCCGCAATGTGCCACGGTTGTACCGAGTGAGTCGACAGTTTGGCAGCAGTCACACCCTCATTCGCTAATTTATCAGACGTAACGGACTCATCCTGTAATACATCGGTCGATATCGACAGGGATGCCAGATGCTCGCTCTGAATAGTTCCAGGGTGCAGGTGATGCGGCTGGATGGATTCCGGGGCAATGTGTACTGACTTCACTGCCCCCTCAGCTAGCGCTGTATCCTGCACAGCGCCGACTGCCAAATGCTGAGTGTGTACCGACTGTGCAGATAAATGCGAAGGACCGACGCTGTCTTCCGCAAGATTCGTCCCTTGTACCGAGCGTGCTGCCAGCTTTTCCGAAGTGACGCTTTCCGCTTGTAGCGCAAGACCGGATACACTATCCGGCGCCATATGACTCGCAAGTATCACCGAAGACTGTAAGTGGGCTGAGGTGACAGATTCCGGCGCCAGATGACTCGATTGAACGGCCTCTTCTGCCAAATGATTAGCTTGCACTGCTTCATCTGTAATGTGCCACGGCTGTACCGAGTGAGCCGACAACTTAGTGGCAGTCACACCCTCATCGGCCAATTTATCAGATGTCACAGACTCATCCTGTAAAACATCAGTCGATATCGACTGAGATGCCAGATGCTCGCCCTGAATGGTTCCAGGGTGCAAATGGTGTGATTGGATTGATTCTGGAGCGATATGCACGGATTTCACTGCTCCCTCTGCCAACGCTCTATCCTGTACCGCTCCGGCTACCAGATGCCGGCTGTGTACGGAATGTGCAGACAGATGTGACGGGCCGATGCTGCCTTCCGCAAGATTCGTCCCTTGCACCGAGCGCGCTGCCAGCTTTTCTGAGGTGACGCTTTCCGCCTGTAGTGCACGACCGGATACACTATCTGGCGCCAGATGACTCGTAAGCACTGAGGAAGCCTGCAAATGGCGAGAGGTAACGGATTCGGAAGCCAGATGGCTTGACTGGATGGATTCTGCTGCCAAATGATTTCCTTGCACTGCTTCGTCTGTAATGTGCCACGGCTGTACCGAGTTGACCGCCAGCTTGGCGGAAGTCACACCCTCATCCACCAATTTATCGGAGGTAACAGACGCATCCTGCAAAGCATCGGTCGATATGGCCTGGGATGCGATATGCTCGCCCTGAATGCTTCCTGTGTGCAGGTGATGTGGCTGGATTGACCCCGCGGTAATGTGTACCGACTTCACTGCTCCCTTTGCCAGCGTTGTATCCTGTACTGCGCCAGTTGCCAAATGCCGGGCGTGTACCGACTGTGCAGACAAATGGGACGGGCCGACGCTGTCTTCCGCAAGATTCGTTCCTTGCACCGAGTGGGCTGCCAGCTTTTCCGAGGTGACGCTTTCCGCTTGTAGCGCACGGCCGGACACACTATCCGGGGCCAGATGGCTCGTGAGCACTGACGAAGACTGCAAGTGGGCTGAAGTGACACTTTCCGGTGCCAGATGGTTCGACTGGATGGATTCTGCTGCCAAATGATTTCCTTGCACTGCTTCGTCTGTAATGTGCCACGACTGTACGGAATGGGCCGACAGCTTGGCGGCAGTCACGCCCTCATCTGCCAGTTTGTCAGATGTCACAGACTCATCTTGTAAAGCATCGGTCGAAATGGCCTGGGATGCAATATGCTCGCCCTGAATGATTTCAGTATGCAGATGGTGTGGTTGGATCGATTCCGGGGCAATGTGCACGGACTTCACCGCTCCCTCTGCCAGCACTCTATCCTGTACCGCTCCAGCTGCCAAATGCCGCGTGTGTACGGACTGCACAGATAGATGTGAAGGGCCGATACTGCCTTCTGCAAGGTTCATTCCTTGTACCGAGCGGGCTGCCAGCTTTTCCGAGGTTACACTTTCCGCTTGAAGTGCACGACCGGACACACTATCCGGAGCCAAATGTCTCGTTAGCACCGAGGAGGCCTGTAGGTGCACCGAGGTGATCGCTCCAGATGCCAGATGGGTCGAGTCCACAACCGCCACGGCCAAATGGTTGCTTTGTACAGCTTCATCCATAATATGCCCGGACTGCACTGCATGGGGTGACAACTTGGTAGAGGTTACACTTTCCTCTGATAGTTTGGCAGAGGTAACCGCTTCATCCTGTATGGCTTGAGTCGCTATAGCCTGCAATGCAATATGCTCTCCCTGAATGATCCCGCTTTGCAAATGCTCGGATTGGATGGATTCTGCTGCAAGATGCTCAGACTTCACAGCATTCTGGGCTAATATCGTGTCCTCTACTGATCCTGCGGCCAAATGTCTGGTTTGTACGGCCTGTGCAGCCAAATGCCCGGGTCCCACGCTGTTTTCCGCCAGGTTGGAAGCCTGCACAGCCCGAGCCGCTAACTTCTCGGAAGTGACGCTTTCCGACTGAAGTGCATGGCCGGACACACTATCTGGGGCGAGATGTTTGGTTTGGACCGAAGCAGACTGCAAATGGTTGGAGGTGACGGATTCCGGCGCCAGATGATTCGCCTCCACTGCTTCAACAGCCAGATGGTTGCTCAGTACTGCTTTATCCGTAATATGCCATGGCTGCACCGAACGAGCAGACAGCTTGGAGGAAGTGACACTGCCCTCAGCTAGCTTAGGCGCAGTAATCGCCAAATCATTAATTTTATCCGTAGCCACACTTTCCGGCGATAGTTTCAACGAAGTAACGGCATGATCCTGTAAATGGTGGGAGTATACCGCGCCACTGGCCAAATGCGCGGTATGAACAGCGCCTTCGCCTAGTATGTCTGCGGTAACGGACTGTTCTTGCAACGCCGCGGTTCCGACACTGTCTTCCCCAAGATGCTTGCTCTGTACAGAGCTCTGGGCCAAATGGGTTGAATCCACCGATTGAGCCTGTAACGCCTTTCCGCCCACACTGTTGTCGGCAAGGTGGTTTTCACGGATTACTCCCGTTGCAATGTGTACGTGGGTAATGGCTTGAGACGCAACTTTATTTCCGGTTACCGCCCCTGTGCCAATTTTAGTTTCTATAACCGCCTCGTCAGCGATTTTGTCAGACTTAATAGCGCTCGAAGCGATGTGATTTTCCTTGATAGCCTGATTCGCCACATGGTAATCCAGAACTGCACCCTTCCCTATTTTCTCGCTTGTCACAGCCCCGGAATGCAAATGTTGCTCCGTAACCGCCTCTGGTGCAATATGATCTTTCCGAATAATTTCGGATTGAAGATGCACGGAAGAAACTGCCTCTGGAGAAATCTGAGGTCCTTGTATGGCTGCTGTTGCAATATGTCTGGTAAGTACTGCCTCATCGGCAATTTTGTGTGGGAGAATGCTCTGATCCGATATTTTGGATGAAGTGACGGATTGATCAACAATCTGCAATGAGCCTACAGACTGATCTGCCAGTTTATTGGATTGAATACTCCGATCCGCGATATGCCGGGCTGTTACTTGGCCCGTTCCAAGCTGCTCTTCCCCGATGGAGCCAGGACCCAGATGCTTTCTTTCAATCGCTCCTGCCTGAATGTGCGTACTGGTGACTGCCTCAGACTCCAGATGACGCCCGCTGACAACACCTTCCTCCAATTGTTCCCTGCCCACAATTCCGTCGGATAGCTGCTTGCGATTAATCGAACCGGGGGCCAAATGCCTTGCATGAACGGCATGCTCGGTCAGGTGCGCGCTCTCAATGCTGCCTGCCTGGATTTTAGTTCCATCCACAGCCCCATCCCGCAATTTGGAGGTGGTCACAGACTGATCGCCCAGCTTGGAGCTATCAACAGCTTCATTCGCCAAATTGTTCGATTGAATCGTACCGCTGCGAATTTTATCGGAGGTGACCGACTGATCTTGAAGCATATCTGAAGACACGATCCATTGCTTGAAATGACGGCTTTCAATCGAGCCATTGGCAATATGATCGCCGCTGATAATTTTATCCGCCAGCTTTTCTGGAGTGATGCTGCCATCACGAAGTTTTTCACCACTAATAGAGCGATCCTGCAATTTACTGCCTGCCACTGATGCGTCTGACAGATGCTCGACCGTAATGGAGTCGGGAGCAATCTTCGAAGCAGTCACAGCACCGTCAGCTATTTTAATTGTATGAACAGCATAATCTGCTAGAAATTCCGTTTGGATACTCTCTTGTTTCAGCTTGCTAGAATCTATGGAAGCGGGAGCGATCTTTTCACCTGTCACAGCGAAATCACTCAAATCGTCTGTATAGATGAAAGCATTGTTTACATGCGGAGCCTTCTTATTGTTCAAAATTTCTTCCACATCAATTGGATCAGGTTCTGGTTCTGGTTCCGGCTCTAGCTCTATCTCTGGCTCTGGCTCTAGCTCTGGCAGTGGGGGTTCTTCCATCAAAGCTGGAGTCTCCTCTACATCTGCAACCTCAATTTCTTTCTCGTGCAGAGCCTCGACTTCAGGCTCGACAACTGTCTTTAGCTCCGACTCCTCTGTAGTTGGGGGAGGCGGAGAAGCAACTTGATGAAGTCTTGCTTCTGTCTCCCTCTCCGCAGGCAGTGGTTTTGAGCGTTGTATCATACTTAACTCATTCATATCCGGGTCAATTACACGATAGAGCGGCTTTTTGTTTCTGTTGGTTTTTCGGCTCTTGTTCTTCAAGCAGCTCTCTCCCTTCTCATGTTTATCGTTACAGCATCATATGCAGACCCTTAGGCACTTGCCACCCTGTACAGAGATTCACTTTTGGGTAAAAAGGATACTTACTAAAATCCACGTTTGAAAAAAAATAGTTAAAAGTTAAAATAGTAAGGGTGAAGATCGCTACAAGAAGAGAGGAATTACAATAACATGATTATCAAACCAAGAACACGTGGCTTTATCTGCACCACTGCTCATCCGGTGGGCTGTGCCCAACATGTTCAGGAGCAAATTGACTATGTACAGGCCCGTCCTGCTATCCAAGGCCCCCGTAATGTACTTGTAATCGGGGCATCTGCCGGATATGGATTGGCTTCTCGCATTACTGCCGCCTTCGGTGCGCGTGCCAATACAATTGGCGTGTATCGTCCTAGCAATGCTACGGCTACACGCACAGCATCGGCAGGCTGGTACAATTCTGCTGCATTTGAAAAAGCCGCTCAGGAAGCTGGGCTTAAATCCTTAAGCGTGACAGGAGATGCCTTCTCGGATGAGGTCAAAGCCAAAACGGTGGAAGCCATTCGCGAAGAACTGGGACAAGTCGATCTAGTGGTTTATAGTGTCGCTTCAGGTCGCCGTACAAATCCCCGCACAGGCGAAACGTTTAATTCCGTGCTTAAACCTATTGGTAAGCCTTACACAAACAAGACCGTTAACTTCCACACCGGGGAAGTCAGCAGCGTGACGCTCGAACCCGCAACAGAAGAAGAGGTACAAGGAACTGTAGAAGTTATGGGCGGTGAGGACTGGAAATTGTGGATTGACGCCTTGCGTGCTGGCGGCGTGCTCGCCGATACTGCAACGACCTTCTCTTTTTCGTACATCGGTTCAGATATTACACAAGCCATCTACAGAGAGGGCAGTATCGGAAGTGCAAAGGATCATCTGGAGGAGACAGCACGTCAGCTGAACGATCAGCTGAAAGTTACAGGCGGACGCGCCTTCGTCGCAGTCACCAAAGGACTCGTTACCCAATCAAGCTCCGCTATCCCTGTCGTTCCTCTGTATATTTCTGCTTTATATAAGGTAATGAAGGAAAAAGGGCTGCATGAAGGGTGCGTAGAACAGAGCTACCGCCTGTTTGCTGAGCGTCTGTACGCACCAGAAACTCCTGTAGATGAAGAAGGACGTATTCGCATTGATGATTGGGAACTGCGCGAAGACGTGCAGGCAGAGGTTGAGAAGATATGGGAGGCGCTGACGACCAACAATATCTACGAATTGTCAGATCTTGAAGGATATCGTCGCGAATTTTTCCAACTGTTCGGCTTTGAGTTCGAAGGTGTGGACTATGATGCTGATATTGATCCCATCATAAATATTCCTAACGTGCGCTAAGTCTTTTAGTGCTGTCCCTATGTTAGAAAAACAAAAAAAGCTGTTCTCCAGCAGAGAAACATTTCGTTCTGCATGGAGGACAGCTTTTGTTTTTAATTAAAAGGGACACTTATGTCCGCTTTGAACTGCAAATGATGCTATCATTGCAATTTTAAATTTCATTTGATATTGTACAGGTAGGCATAGCAAAATCCCTCTTCCTAACAAGAGGGTAAACACAGTTGGACAAGTCCTACCTTGACTGACCGTGATACTATTTGCTCAGCCCATCACACCCATATAAGGAGGTGCACAACATGGCAAAAGACGTTCTGTGTGAAGTCAACTCTTGTACGTACTGGGCCCAAGAGAATAAATGCAGCGCTAGCTCCATTTACATCGTAAGCAACAGACCAGAAGACACTCACAAGTCTGAAGAAACAGACTGCAAAACCTTCGAAGCCAAGTAAATCTTTGATTTCAAGCCTAGCTTTATAATGAAGGAGCCCATGCCCGGGTTCCTTCTTTCTTATGATATTCTAACAAGAATGATAATTATTATCAAGTCCTTTTTCGGTACAGAAAGGCGCTTTTCGCTTGTATACAATCATTTCTCTGCTACTTTATAAATCCACGCTGAAAAGGACACTGCTGTTCTCTCTAAAGACAAAAAAAAGAAGCGTCGCTCTGAACGATTCGCTTCTTGTGCTTGACCTTTTGTAATTGTTCCTGCTTGGTCGGCTTCATTCGTATGTGCTGTGAAATCTCGCCATAATGGTCATTTGTTTTGCGGCTCTGTGCCGCGCAATAGATTCCAGCGCGTTTTGCCTTGCTTAGCGCTTTTTGTGTTTGAGTACGTGCCATACGGCTTCACTCTCCTTCATTGGACTCCTTTTATCATAGCATCCAATAGTCAAATCGTGAATGGTTTGTCTGACTCAAGCATTCTTCAATTCATTAAATGTCTGAAAAAATATCCGGATCGCCACTGGAGGCCGCTACAATAAAAACAATAACTATAAAAATGATGATCAGTGTATAAATCAGTGTACCGATAATACTACATACCAGTCCAGCAATGGCCATACCTCTGCCTTGCTCGCCATGACGATTAATTTCCTTCAGGGAAAGACTGGACAAAATAATACCCACAATTCCGATAATCAACCCAAGATAGGGAATGACAACAGATAAAATCCCGAGCACCATCGAGGCAACAGCTTTACTATTGGTAGGTGGAACTACTGGGGGCGGGTTAAATGGGGCGTTATAATCGTTCGTCTCCTGAAAAGGATCGGAAGATCGAGGCTCCTTGTACAAATCACTCATCTGTTAAATTCAACTCCAATACGAAAAATAGCAATTATATAAGTTCTAGGGTACCACAATCTTACAAATCAGGACAGTACTTATTTCGAATTTTTAAATTAGAACGTTAAAAAGAAGAAACATAGCGATATTAGCACTTTTTGAGGTAACTGGGCATACAGTATTTTACCTGTTACAGATCAATTGTGCTCCATGAGAGCATCCTGCCAAGGAGGTCGGAGCTATGCTATATCGTGCAACATCCCACAGAAAGCGCTCGCCTCACAAACGTTTAAATGCAAACACACTTAGGATAATATCCACTGCTATGCTGCCATTTTACAAAGCTATAGCAACTCGCCGTGCGTTTGCAGTTCAATGGTCACGAGCTGTCGTTCAGGCGAATTTGGATCGGATGAAATCCCTTCTCTGCTCAGTAGCTCCATTTGCCGCCAAACAAGGCTTAGGCACGAACGGCATCGGCTACTTTATTTCCTTTTTAGCTCAGCCACCGATGCTCTATTATACGAATGGAACAACGATTCCACCGGGGACTGTGCAGTTTACATTTGAGCCGAGAGTTCATCGCGCCATCGCAAAAGCCGTTTTTCCGCTGTATCGCGAATTGGCACGTAATCCATGTTTTGCTTCTGCCTTAGCCAAAGCGATCAACAGACAAGACCAGCGTGCAGTTCATGTCATGATCCGTAGTTTGATTCCATCCTCTGCGCTGAAATCCGTACAAATTGAGGACGATGGCTTTGCATTGCTTTTTAAGTATTCCTTTAGTAAATACCCCTATCGCAATCTGCTCTTTCGAGAGTTCACTTAAAAAGGTTGCTACTAGCGTGCTTGCTTGAGTTCTCCAATGAGCTCTTTTCCCAGTTGTATGGCCATATCTGTCAGCACTCGGATTTCGTCCTTGGATGCATGGTCCAAATGTGTCCCGCAGCAAATGGCAAAATTGCCCGCAAACTCTTTTCGTAAGCGAACTGCAATTTCTTCGGTAATATAAAACTCCTTGTGATTTTGCAATTGCACAGTTTGAATCGGCTCGAGTCTGGCCCCTGCTGTAATCGTTCCCAAATGGGGCTGATCACCGCCAGAAATGAGTACAACGATATCTTCCCCCATAAAATAGGCATCCAGTACAAGACGGATACGTCCGCTTTCTTTTTGCAAATGAATCATATGATCCTCTCCTGCTAAAATATTATTGTGAAACGATTCACTTTATAGAGTTCTACTCATTGTATCGCTTCCTGAACGGTTCGACAATTAAAAATGGCCCACAGCAGCCTCTATAAACCGTGGCTTGCTGTGGGCCTTCATTGATACTCTAAAACAAGCATTCCATTTCCTACTGGGTGTTAACGGATCGTGATCGTATGCACAGTCTTACCGCTTGCGCCGTCATTATCCGTCACCGTTAGCTCCACGGTATACGTTCCAGCTGTGGTGAATTTATGCTTCACCTTGGAACCGACTGCCGTATCGCCATCGCCAAAATTCCAGCTGTAGCTGACGATTTCACCGTCTACATCACGGGAAGCTTTGGCGTTAAATTGTACATTTTTGTTCTTCTTAGCGGATTCATTAGCCTGAATAATGGCTACTGGCTTTTCATTGGATGTAGGTGGATTCGGATCAGGGTTCTGTCCTCCACCATTGGTTACATACAATCTTCCCGGTGCCTCCGTCTCCACTTCATTTCCCGCTGCATCCCTTACCCGGATCACGATGACTCCGCCTTCCAGGTTCAGAGAAGATGAAGTGAAATAAGTACCTTCATAGTGGCCTGACGAAGTTTCATTTAATGGAATATCGTTGCGACCCAAAGTGGACAGGTTGAAAGGCAGCTCCACATGGAAGGACGCTTCCAAACCGGATGCACTGTCAAAGGATACTCGTACCGACTGTCCTGGAGTAATACGCACATCCTCAGCAGGACTAATGTTTTCAAGCTTCGGCAGAGCTGTATCGACATACACCGAGCGCGTAACGGTTGTTTCGTTTTCGGCAAGATCCTTGGCCGTCACCGTAATTTGATTTTCACCTTCGTTGATAAGCAATCGCTTGTTAAAGGTGCCGTCACTTCCAAATTCGGCTGGCTCGCCGTTAATCGTCAAATCGGTGAGGAATTCGTCATACACCGTACCGGTGACGCTCACGACACCCGCATTCGTACGGGCTCCTTCATCTGGCGAAGTCAGGATCAGACCCGGTTTAGTCTGGTCAAGTGTCACGACCACCGGTTCGGAACGATCCGTTATTTTGCCGTATACCGCTGCTTGGACACTTAGCGGATTAGCACCTGGTTGAAGATCAACCGACAAACTGAACTGGCGATCCTTCACCTTCGTTGTGCCAGCCAGCTCCTTACCGTTAAAGAGCTGAATATCGGCTCCTTCTGCCGGAGAAGTTCCTGTTACGGTAATCGTCTCTTCCTGCGTATAGGTAGCCTTCGTAGGAGTCGTAATCGTTGGAGCATTCACCGGATATCTGACGATAGCCCGGATCATGTAGTTACCCTCCTCCTCAGGTGATTGGCTCCATGTGCCGCTTACACCTTGCCAACTTCGAAGCGCATTGGGACTGCTTTCATCTGTAGCAAGACCCGGCGACTGTGTGCCTACAGCAGACTGTGTATATACGATGTAGAAGTCACCTTGAACCGTCACCGGCTCTGGGAGCTGTACCGTCGTCCATTGTGTCTCATCCCGTACGGCAGTCCCGTCGAATGGACCAGCCAACAATCGTCCAGGTGCTCCTGCGGCACCGGAGGCGTCATAGACAGAATATTGGAATGCCGTTCCTCCCGGATTCGGGAAGGCAGAGTTCCAGAACAAAAGCGATGCTCCTGTCACTTGAGTCACTTCCGACTCAGGTGTCATTCTGACTGCCCATGAATTGCCTGCCGCGTTAAAGGCTCTAGCATTTTCTCCTGTCCCGTCATCGTAAGCAATGCCTCCTTGGAACCCGATAAAAGGTTTCAACATGACATTCGCTTCCACACTACCGTTCGGAGGAGCAGTAACGGATACACTGTCGCTATAATAATTTTCGGCTGCAATGGACAACGTGTATGTTCCTTCCAGCACGTCCAGCGTAAATTCTCCAGCCTCATTCGTTTCTACCGGAGCAATGCGTGCATCCTCCACCACCAACACTTTCGCTTTTTGGATCGGTTCACCGGATTGCTTGTCGGTAATGACCCCGTGAATCGTACCGTGAGGTATGGCCTGAAGACTAAAGTTTGCTCTGATGACTTTGTTATTCTCAATCGTGACTGCTTTCGTTTGAGGAACGTAACCGTAGGCTTCAGCCTTCAGCGTATAGTCGCCGGCTACATGGGTGAAGCTGTATTTGCCCGTGGTCGGATCCGTTTTTACCGAACGTCCGGTTTCCAATACCGTAACCGTAGCGCTGGCTGGAAGACTGTCGAGACCGACACGTCCACGTTCCACCGTTGTTTCTGCCGGCTTCACTTTCTCCTGGAATTCACTCTTTTCAGTACTTGTAATTTTGTACAGCGGGAACTGTTCTTCCGCTTTTTCCAGCTTGATATTCGACTCAGGTACGATGTCCTTAGTCACTGTCGTAGCTGGAATGCCAAGCACACGGAAATCGTCAATATACCAGCCGTTCTTGTTCACACTGTTATCCGATTTCAAACGGAAGCGAATTTGGATTTCATTGCCGGCGTAGCTATCCAGATTGTAATAAACTGGAGCCCACTTTTTCCCGTTCGTATTGTGAGAGAATTTGCCCAGCTCGCTCCACGTGTCACCATTGTTTTTGGACACTTCCACATAACCGTAATCATAGCCAGCCTCAATTTCAAACCAGTGATTGAAGGTCAGTGTTGCGTTGCGTACAGCTTGCAAATTAATTTTTGGTGAAACCAGCGAAAATTCAGCTCCGTTCTCATAATTGCTATCCAGATCGGTTGCCCACACATTGGGTCTGGACGCTGCGCTCTCTGGTCCTACTTCCTTAGGAATGCCGCGTTCCCACTCATCTTTGGTGCCGGAATGAGTCCAGCCATTATCCGAGCTGCCATCAAAATGATCGCTATACAGCGTATCCGGCACGTCTACTCTCAGAGAAGCCTCATTCGACTTGATTCCTTCATTGCCACTATAATCCTCGGCCGCCACTGCATAATGGTAGGTCGCTCCACCGACCGTGATGGTATCTGTGAATGTCAGTGCTGAGGTTGTACCGACGGAAACATAATTTTTACCTGACTGGGTAGAACGATACACCTTGTACTGCTTCACATCTTCATCGGAGGAAGCATTCCAGGCCAGCGTGACGTTGCCCACAGTATCTGCTTCAGCAGTCAAATTGCTCGGCGCAGCAGGTGCAACGGTGTCTGGCTCCTGAATCGACAGATCGTCAATATACCAGCCATCTTTCACAACCGTATTGTCACTAGTAAAGTTGAACAGGAGGTATACCTTTTGACCCGCGAATGCCCGCAAATCAAGATATTGTGTTTTCCAGCCGTTGCTGGCGCCGGTAAATGATAATACCTGCTCAAACGCATTCTGATTGTTTGTGGTTGCTACGTACACTTTGCCGAAATCAGAATTGTTTTCAAGATCGTACCAATGCTTGAAGCTGACCAGTGCCCCTTTTGAGCTCTCGGTCAGATCAATCGGAGGGGCCATAAAATAACTGTTGGAGTTGGTCTGATATTGGCCTTCGAGATTGGTCGCGATGACCTTTGTACCCGAATGTGCGCTTTTAGGGCCGCTTGTTGGAGTTCCCCATTTCCAAACACTGCCCTGTCCACCGATATTAATACCGGCAATGTCTTTTTCAAAGTCTTGTGTGTAGCCTGGTTTTACCCCTTTAGAGATTTTCACCTTATATACTTCAGTTTCAAATCCGTTATTACCGTAATCATTTACACGAATATAGTATTCCAGACCAGCGCTATCCACCAAAAAAGTCGGGATGGATGCTTGATATGTACCATCTTTGCTGTCGCCGGAGGTCCGTTCCAACGGAATATATACATAGTTTGACGTACCCGCTGTTTTGGCAAATGCCTCAACGGCTGTCACGCCGACATCATCCGTTACATGAGCAGTCAGAGGTATATCAATACCCTCGAATGCCGCAGCGGGCGGTGTATGCTCGAGAACAGGTGCTTCCAGATCGTCGCCACCCGTTACAACTTTACCAGACACGGAGCCCAGACCCTGCATGACCGAACCGACCGCATCCAGCGCATTAATGACACCATGTCCGTAGCCATTGTTTGGTGAAGTAGGATATGTGCTGTCCGTTCGTGGTGTAGCCGTATTCATCAAAATTTCCTCAAGTTGATCTACGGTAAGCGAATGATTCGCTTGCAGCAACAGCGCTGCAAGGGCCGCAACATGAGGTCCCGCCATAGAAGTACCGTTATATCCGCCTTTATAGGCGCCACCAGCAACAGATGACCGGATATTAACACCCGGCGCGGAAACTTCGGGCTTCACTTCACCATAGGGTGAGGGTCCTAACAATGAGAAGCTGGCCAGATTATCATTGCTATCCGTGGCTCCAGTAGCGAAGGATTCCGGATAGTTCGCCGGATTGGCTACTGAGGCAGGTCCGCCCGGATTGGAAAGAGAGGTGTTACCTGCAGAGAATTCGGGGAAGATTTGAGCATCCCGCCATGCCTGAACCACAGGCCGGAACCATTCATCAAGACCCGGTCCGCCTCCCCACGAGTTGTTCACTACATCTGGAGCAAGCTCGGGATGAAGATTCCCTTGAGCATCTTTTGGCGCAAGCAGCCATTGACCGCCATCCAGTATAATCGCATCCGTCGTTTCCGGATTAAAAATCCGAACTGCAATCCACTTCGCACCAGGAGCAACGCCCACTCGGTTCGTTCCGTTCTCCTCGGAGCCGACCATCGTGCCCATCGTATGCGTACCATGGGAATCGTCTTCCTGATCGACCGGAAGCGTCGCATGACTATGCGGATCGTACCAGCTCAGCTCGGGATTCACGACATTGCCTGCCGCGTCCAGACCCCGCCATTTGCGATGAAGGGCCGGATGTGTATAATCTACACCTGTATCCAGATTGGCAACTACGATTCCGGTTCCGTCGATTCCTTTTTCCCACACTTGTGGTGCGTTAATATGGGATATGTTCCATTCCACCGTAGATGGGTCTACAGCGTTCTTACCTGCATTGCCAGGCTTAGCCGATGTTTTGCCATCGTCCTTCTCCAGTTCTACAGCTTTCTCTACCGTTGCAGACTTCGCCGTTGCTGCTGTCGCTGTTTCAGCTGTTTCAGCCGTCTTGGCATTTGCCCCCTCTGCTTGCTTGTCAACCGTCACCTTTTGCAGATAACGCGTTTCATTCGGCAAGACTTTATCGACCTCAGGCAACTGCGAAATATGATCCAGCACCTCCTTGGTGCTTGTTACAGCCAATGCATTGACAATAAAAAAGCTTTTATATTCCTTCACTCCGCCGCTCTCTGATTGCTTATCCAAATAATTTTCAAGCCCATATTGGGTTCTTGAAGCCGTTTCGCGCAGAGAACTGATCACATGGCTGCGTGCAGCCATTTTGGCAGCGGAAGGTGTTACTTTCTCAAGTGAGGCCTTTTGGAGAGCATTTTTGGAAACCTTGTTAGTGTCAACTTGTTCTTTTAATTTGACCAGATAGGTAACATAGTTATTCTCCTCAAACTGTTTGGTCAGTTTCGGAGATACCTTCGCGGTCGTGATCTTGTGAGAGGCTGATTTCAGCTCCAGCTTGGAGCCATCCGGTGTGTTTTTCGCCAAAGCAGGTTGAACAAAGGAAAAGGCCATAAGCAAAGATAGTCCGATAGATAGTGGTTTCTTGAATCGTTTAGGTTTAATCAATTACTTCTCCACTCCTTTTACTAGGTTTAATGTTTCTGGAATAACCTGTACAGAGTAAGACCTCATACCTTACATATCAAACACACGGGTTGCACAACACGATGTGGTTGGCGACCACCTCCTTCATAGAATATAGAGGCACAAAAATATTTGGCTGTTCATAGATGGCGGTACTTCATAGGTGAGTTTACAATCCCAATAGAAGAGCGATGAAATTCAGTAGAAACCAAGGAGAAAAAGCAGGAGAACTTCGAAGAAAAACATGTTATATCATTACAGTTTATATTAAAAATTGATATATAATCATATATTATGGAATAGTATAAAGTTATCAAAACAGATATACAAGTCATTTTTTTGCATTTTTCTTGAAATTCTATGACTTTTATATTCTTTTATGTACGAAAACCCCTTTTTAGCGGCTACGTAATTAGTGCATTACACGGTTAGCAGGTGTATGCAATTTCTGTACGAGCCGCTCAAAGGGATTTTCGGAAGACTTTCTTAATCCTGTCTGATTATTTTTACTTAAGTACGGAGTTCACCGCAGCAAGCGCGTCGATCAGACCATATCCGTAACCATTGTTCGGTGAAGTCCGATACTGGCTGTCTGTCAGCGGAGTTGCTGTTTTTGAAATAACATCCTCCAGTTGGTCCACGGTCAAAGATGGTTTGGCCTGAAGCAGTAATGCTGCTAATCCGGCAGTATGCGGGCCTGCCATGGAGGTACCGTTCCATCCCCCCTCATACACTCCGCCCGGTACAGAAGAACGGATGTTTACACCAGGAGCCGAAATTTCAGGCTTCACTTCGCCATAAGGAGAAGGACCGCGCAGCGAGAAGCTGGCTAGCTTGTTGTTAACGTCCGTGGCTCCTGTCGCATAAGCCTCCGGCAGATTTGCCGGATTGGCTACAGACCCAGGTCCGCCCGGATTGGACAGTGTTGTGTTGCCTGCGGAGAACTCAGGGAAAATCTGAGCCGCTCTCCACGCCTTGGTGACTGGACGATACCATTCATCCAGGCCAGGTCCACCGCCCCAAGAGTTATTCACCACATCCGGTGCAAGCTCAGGGTGCTTTTTACCGTTTTTATCTACAGGAGCAAGAATCCATTGTCCACCGTCCAGTAAGATGGAGTCGGTGGTATCTGGATTGAATACTCGAACCGCAATCCATTTGGCGCCAGGAGCAACACCGATTTCATTCGTACCGTTGCTGTCCGAGCCAACGCTTGTACCCATCGTATGTGTACCATGTCCATTTGAATCAGTTGGCAGCGATGCTCTATCAACCGCATCATACCAGCTCAGTTCTGGATTCACGACCTGACCGGAAGCATTCAGACCACGCCATTTTCTTTTCAACGCCGGGTGAGTATATTCAACGCCTGTATCCAGATTGGCGACAACAATGCCTTTGCCGTCAATGCCTTTGGCCCAAACCTGTGGTGCTTTGATTTTAGAGATATTCCACTCGACACGGCTTGGCGTTACCGCATCCTTATATACGGATTCTTCCACCGATTTTTGCGCATTCTCTTCCGTCACAGCCGTATCTACAGCGGCCTGATCTGCAACCACTTGGTCAGCTGTAGATTCCTCAACCACAGGCTGGGCATCCTTATCTATTTCTACCTTTTGCAGTTCCCGCTTTTCATCCGGTAAAATTTTGTCGATCTCAGGAAGTGTGGCCAGATTATCCATGACCTCTTTGGTGCTGGTGACCGCAAAAGCGTTCACGATAAAGTAACTCTTGTACTTTTTGACGCTTCCGTTATTAACTTCTTTCTTTAAGTATTCTTCCACGGATTGTTGCGTTTTTTCTGCTGTATCCATGAGAGAGTTCACAACTGTTGTACGTACAGAAAGCTTAGCAGCAGCGGGTGAAATCTGCTCTGCAGAGGCCTTTTGGAAAGCATGCTTGGCAACGGACTCCGTATCCACCTGATCCTTCAATTTAACCAGATAGGTGACATACTCACTGGCACTGAATTGTTGGTTCAGTTTGGCTGAAACCTTGGCGGAAATGGTTGATCCTCCTCTGAGGTGGTTGTGCTGGAATCCCCATATACCGGGGAAATTAGAGAAAAGGCAAGAAGAGCGGTAAAACTGACCGACAGCGTCTTTTTGATATTTTTCGACTTAATCAATACTTTCCATTTCCCTTTACTTGGTTTTTTAATTCTCAAGGACAACCTTCCGGACAGCTACGTCAAAAGCTCACAAAATAGCCTCTGGTACTCACCTCCTTTAAAAAATATAGATTCCGCCGGGGTGAAATCCATAGATCATCATTCTGAGGTGAACAACCCTTGGTGCAGACCGTAAAAAACGAGCATCGGGTAGAAACAGGTGGACAAGTTTGAAAATGATAAGTGAAAAAAATGAAGAGAAAGGTAGGATAAGAAATTTAGAAGTAATCGAGGAGGTTAATGTGCAAGTATTAAAATACAATTTAAAACAAAAGAATGAAACATATGGTATCTTTTGAATCTAGTATAGTGTCATAAAATCAGATATTCAAGCATTTTTTTGAATTTTATTCCTTTTTTCCTTGAAGAAAAGAAAAATCTCTTCCATTTTCGAAGCAAATGCAAGTCTTCATTGTGCACTTGGTTTCGGAGATCAGAAGAGATTTTTCGACATTCAGCAAGAAACTTAAAAGAGTGTTATCTGCCGCTATTTACAGGTATGGGAACCGAGACGGCTCCATCTGGAAAGGATGATTTGGTTGGCTGCGGTCTGCGGCACAGACTCGTACATTCTCGGAAAGCCATTTGCCTGCATCCACAGCAATGATCCTGATTCACCAGTGCAAGAGCAGCCGTAAGGGCCTCTCCTGTGTGTTCAAAAAAATGCTTTTGTCCAATCATGTCGTAGCATCCAGTTTTCTGTAGTAATGCCAGCGGTTGAGGCTGGAGTCCGGAAACAAGCACTGTCCCGCCAGACTTCCGGTATTTCTGAATTAATGCAGTAAAGTTACCTTCTCCCGTCATATCCATAAAAGGAACCTTTCCCATACGTAACAACAAAATCCCTTGTAGGTGATCCGTCCGGCCTCCCACACCTGAGTTTTCCAATACCGAGGCTGCACCGAAAAATAGAGGGCCTTCCACATTGTAAATAGCCACTTGTGGACAATCATGCTGATCTGTAACCATATGCGCGCCTACTTTTTCATGTTTTACAGAAGGATCAGGAAGTACCTTGTCTACTGAAAGTGTACTGCTCATACGTTTAACAAACAATACAACCGCTAGAATCAGGCCTACCTCCACAGCCGTTGTCAGCGTCGTAAAAACCGTCAACAAAAAGGTGACAACCAGCACAATAGAATCCGCTGTCCGCGTTTTGAGAATGTGCGCAAAATGCTTGCGCTCACTCATATTCCACGCTACTACCATCAGCACCGGAGCCATACTGGCCAACGGAATGTTAGATGCATAAGGTGCAAAAAGCACCAGAATGAGGAGCACCACGAACCCATGTACGATGCCTGACATAGGAGAAACAGCACCATTACGGATATTTGTGGCGGTGCGGGCAATTGCACCTGTCGCAGGAATACCGCCGAACAGCGGTGTCAGCAAATTAGCAATCCCTTGTCCAACCAGTTCACGATTGCTGCTATGCCGGGCTCCCGTCATACCGTCAGCTACCACCGCTGAAAGCAGAGATTCAATAGCTCCCAGCATTGCAATAACAAGTGCTGGCGGCAAGAGTTTCACGATCAAATCCCACGTCACCGCAGGAATATGTAGCTCAGGCAAAGATGCTGGAATTGCGCCATACGCAGAGCCAATCGTAGCCACCTGCCCTGGAAAAAGTAAAGCTGCCACCAGCGTTGACAAGAGTAGACCAACCAGTGATCCGGGTATCTTGGGCCATTTTTTAGGCACCAAAATAAGCGCGGCAAGACAGATACAAGCCGTCAGGATACTATACACATTCAGTGAAGGAAGTCGATGGATGAGCTCTGCCATGGAAGGCAGAAAAGTTTCATGCCTCTCTACCCCGCGCAAGCCGAGAAAGTTAGCAATCTGACCACTGAATATCGTCACGGCAATTCCGGCCGTAAAGCCAATCGTTACTGGCTTGGGAATAAACTTGATCAATGCCCCCAGCCTGAGTACACCCATTAAAATGAGCATAATGCCCGCCATAAAACCGGCTATGAGTAAGTTCTCATAACCGTATTGCATGACAATAGCTAGCAAAATCGGAATAAACGCGCCTGTAGGTCCTCCGATCTGGAATTTGGATCCTCCCAGCAGCGAAACCAAAATTCCCGCAACAATGGTCGTATACAGCCCATATTCCGGCTTTACTCCTGATGCAATGGCAAACGCCATACCGAGTGGAATCGCCACAATCGCTACAATACTTCCGGAAATGAGATCCTTTCGCAAAGCCCCTGCGTTATAGCCTTCGAACCTTCCTATCCACTTCATTCCTGTAACCCTTCTTTTCTGTAATAGCATTACTTCTCGTTACGTATACCTTCCAGCAACGAGATAGCTTCGACCAAATGATTGTCAAAAATCCGTCGCGCCACTGCAAGCAGCTCCGTCAAAAGCGGATCACGTAGTGAATACACAACCGATGTACCTTCCTTGAAGCTGTTCACCAAATTTTTGGCTCGTAAAACGGCCAATTGCTGCGATACGGCAGAACCTTCAGAACCGAGCGCAGTCTGCAGCTCGTTCACATTCCGTTCCCCTTCACTCAGCACCTCCAAAATGCGGATGCGCAGAGGGTGAGCCAATGCTTTGAAAAAGTCGGCCTTAAATTTCTGGAGATCTCCTTCCATGCCTGCTCCGTCCCCCTCACAGAATTGTCCTATAAACGATCAACAATATCTGAATATTTGAATATTTAGTACAATAACAGCTTCGGGCCAATTGAACTATGATGTTACTCACACTTCACCATGAGTAAAGTCACATTTTTCCACACTTCTACCTTTCAGGGGTTGACAGCTTCCACAGGTTTCCATTAACATAGCAATTAACTTTAAGAAAAGGGGGCCGACAGACATGACCGTGCTTTACATGATAACGACAGACAGGCAGCATGATACAACCACATATTTGAGTTTTCGTCTCATCGGCCCCGTTCGGGCGACATGATGGGTGATATCACGCTGTCTGACGGCGTGATTAGCCAGGCTTTTTTATTTTTTTATGCTATTGGAAGAACAAGTTATTTTACGTATTTATGATGTGTTGATCATAAAATGTAATAACACTTTCGGTGCAAGAAGCCGTAGACGACAAGTCTGCGGCTTTTTTTGTTTTTTAAATCTTTTTATGCAAGTATTTATGAATTTACTTGAAGAAGGGAACTACCCATTTATATGAATATACAACATACAACCGACTCGTCCTTGCATGAAGGACCATACAGCCATCTGATGAAGCTTCCGGCAGGTGATCTAACCGTCTATGCTTCTCAGCAACTTTTCTCCTCACTGGATTACAAAGTGTTCGAGATGGCTAATAACAATTTACAAATTCCAGGTATCCGCTATATGGGATACACACCAGATGTACATGTAGGCGTCGGAACCTGCATCGGTACGACTGCTGTATGGGGAATGGAGGATGGTTACGTATCTCCCTCCATCGTCGGCAGTGATATTGGCTGCGGCATGCGCGTACACCTGACCAATCTGCACAAGGATGCTTTGAAGGAAACCAAGCTGCGCCGTAAGCTGGTCAAAACCATCGACAAATATTTGCCCATGGAAGCCCACCAACGCGGGCATTATTCGGATATCCGACTGGAGCATATTGTACGCAAGGGTCTACACGGCTTACCCAACAAATATATTCCGGACAGCTACACTCCTAAGAAATCCACCTCACTCACCCATGTAGAGCACAGTAAGTTCTCCTTTGACGAGGAGGTGCTGAATCTTGTCGAAGACCGTACATGGCACCGGGCTCACCGACAGCTCGGCACACTGGGTGGAGGCAATCATTTCGTCGAAATTCAGGCGATTGAAATCGCGGAGGAAAACCGTGAAACAGCTGAAGCTTGGGGGATGTTCGACGGTCAGGTGGCTGTGATGATTCATTCTGGATCGCGGGCTTGGGGTGGAGCAGTCAGCCAGGCTAGTTCATCTGCCATTGCCAAGACGATGAGCCGTCTCGGACTCGGTACCTCTGACCCGAGACTGGTATTCGCACCGCTGGACCATCCCGAAGCTGCACATTATGTCGATATGATGTATTCGGCGCTGAATTATGCCGTGGTGAACCGACATCTCATCGCATACTCCGTGCGTGAAGCCTTTCGCGATGTCTTTGGTACAAAGTGCGAGTTGCGTACTTTGTACGATCTAATGCACAATTATGCTTGGGAGGAATCCCATCCGGATCACGGTAGTGTGTTTGTGCATCGTAAAGGTGCTACGCGTGCTCTTCCAGCAGGACACCCCGACAATCCGCGGCCTTATCAGGCGACAGGGCATCCGGCCCTGATTCCCGGCTCTATGGGAACAGCCTCTTATATTATGGTAGGCTTACCGGGCGGTCAGGATAACTTCCACTCCATTTGCCATGGAGCAGGCCGTATTCGTTCGCGTTCTGCGACCAAACGACTCGTCAGTGTGGACGATTTTGCAGGGGCCCTGGGTGTAGGGACAGACGACGAAATTGTGGTCAATCAGGCATCACTGGAAAGCATTATCGACGAATCTCCGCAAGCCTACAAAAATGTAGATGATATTATCGAAAGTGTCACCGGGGCAGGACTCGCAGCAGTTGTAGCCAAATGCAAGCCGCTAGCTGCCCTGAAAGGAGCCAAATAATTTGAGTATAGACATCCCAGCTATTTATGAATTTGATGAACGTACAGATGGACGCATTACCGGTTATGCCGCTTATGCCCGTCTGATCGACGGTATCAGTGAAGCACTCTATAACCGCTATGGCGTAAAATACGTGCTGTATGCCAGCGATGATCCCAATATTGAGTATTGGGATCTGCTGGAGGAGGATATTCGTTCAGGCAGTCCCGACCTGGAGCATGTGGCACGGGTCTTCGATCGTTTGGAGGAACGCACCATCCAGTATGACGATGACGGGCCGACTCCTGAATACGGCGTGCATCTGTCGATGCGTAATAATGTATTCGCCTATCCCAAGTGGGGCATCGCGCTGGCGCGAGTTCCCTTTTTCCGTGATAATGGCGTGTACAATGAAGATTACGTATTTGCGATAGGCGACCAGGAGCTGCAAGGCTTCCTCGCGGGAGTACGCGGTCGTGAACGTAAGCAGAATATGAAGCGTGTCACCGTGTTTACCGACACAAGCCGTGGACTTTCTCGGCAGGCAGAGCCGATAACCCGCGCAATTACGCGAGATGACGTGATTTTGAAAGCGGAAATCAAACGGGATATTTTCCGATCACTTGATCAGTTTTTTGAAGCGGATCGTACCTTCTATCAGACTTATAACATTCCTTACAAGCGCGGCATTCTGCTATACGGCCATCCGGGCAATGGTAAAACAACACTTGTAAAATCAATTGCCAGCAGTGTACCGGGTCCGGCAGCCTACTGGCAAATTACGGAGTATACAACCAGTGAATCGGTCAAAGAGGTGTTCGAGGCGGCTACTCGCCTGGCTCCGATGGTGCTGGTCATTGAGGACATTGATTCCATGCCTCAGGAGGTGCGTTCTTTTTTCCTGAATACCCTCGACGGTGCTACATCCAAGGAGGGCATCTTCCTGATCGGAACGACCAATTATCCCGAAAAAATCGACCCGGGTCTGATGAACCGGGCAGGGCGTTTCGACCGGGCTTATGAAATCAGTTTGCCTGACGAAGCGCTGCGACTGGCATATCTCAAGTTGCGTAACTTCCTTGTTTTTGCAGGAGAAACGGGTACACAGAAGGCGGCAGCCATGACTGACGGGTTTTCGCTGGCACAGCTCGGAGAACTTTATGTCAGCACGGCTCTGGAGTGGCATGAGCAGGGAAAAGCCGATATTGAACTGATTATCAAAGGTATGCGAGGCGAGCTCGATAAGAGCCGTAAGCAGGACTGGCTAAAAAATGTGGCCGAAGGACGAGTCGGGTTCTTCTGATTTATCCTTTCATTGCCTTATCAAGAAATTTATGTTACGTTGATAAACAATAAAGTATCGAAAGGGTGACCTTAAGCCAATGATCTACTAATCCTATTCCACCAAAGAAAAAAATCGTAATCTTACGAATTTTCTGGATAGGATTAGTGTAGGCTTTTGGGTATTAACGATAAGAGCATTGCTTCTTTGACGGGAGCAGTGTATCTTCTTGTTCGTATGTCTGCCTCCTATCCAGAAACCAATGGATAAGGAGGTTTTTTGCATGAAAAGAATACTTGGGATTCTAATGATTAATATCTTCATTGTTATGGTGGGCGTGGGTTTAATTACCCCCATCCTGCCGGAACTGATCATTGAGTTTGGAGCCAGTGGGCGGGCAATCGGTTTATTGGTAGCAGCCTATGGCATAACGCAGTTCCTGCTCTCTCCCCTGACTGGACAGCTGTCTGATCGATATGGGAGAAAAGTTTTTATCCTCGTAGGTGTTATTGTTTTTGCTATAGCTAAATTTATCTTTGCTATTGGAGATGAGCTGTGGATGCTGTATACCTCAAGACTTCTGGAAGGAATGGCAGCAGCCCTGATTGTTCCACCCATGATGGCCTATGTAGCGGATATTACAACAACCGAAGAACGCGCCAAAGGGAACAGCCTGCTCGCCGCAGCCATGTCATTCGGATTTGTTATTGGACCTGGACTGGGGGGTCTTCTTGCAGGATATGGAACGAGAGTGCCGCTTTACACAGCGACAGGTGCTGCTATAGCTGCTGTTATTTTTTCAGTGTTTTGTTTGCCTGAAAGTTTATCGAAAGAGCAAATGAAAGCAGCACGGGCAAGAATGATTCAGAAGGAATCTATTTATAAACAATACGCGAGATCATTGAAGTCAAAATATACAATGCTCTTTGTACTTGTCCTGGTGATGACCTTTGGACTCGCTAATTTTGAATCTGTTCTTGGTTTATATGTAACGAACCGCTTCCAATTCTCGCCGCAAAATATTGCTGTCATTCTGACCGCAGGTGCTGTGATCGGAGTCGGTATGCAAGCATTAGTTGTTGCTAAAATAATCAATAAGTTTGGTGAACAAAGAGTGATCAAAGGATCGCTTCTTTTCACCTCTGTTGCTTATATTTTATTTCTCTTAGCCAAAGATTTCTGGAGTATCTTCCTTGTCACTTCCCTTATTTTCTTTGCCACAGCTATGCTTCGTCCAGCTCTTAATACACAATTATCGAAGATGGCCGGGAATGAGCAAGGATATGTAGCTGGTATGAATAATGCCTATATGAGTGTTGGGAATATTTTAGGCCCTACTCTAGCGGGTTTTTTATTGGATGCAAATCTGTTCGCTCCATTTATAGCAGGCTGTTGTATTCTGTTGATTACTTTTTTGCTTACATTAAAAATGAAATAAAAGAAGACAACTGATGAGCAAAAGGCAGCTACGGGTGCGAGGCTTATTTTTCAATGCCCGGCTGTAGCTGCCTTTTATTCAGTCTAAACGCTTATTTTAATAAATACTGTATTTCCCTTTATTCCACTTCCCCGCTCAGACGATTCAAAAACTGAATAGCCCGTGGACTGGTGGGCTGTTCCAGAACCTCATGCGGCGTACCCTGCTCAACGATTACACCCTGATCCATCAAAATCACATGGTCCGCGACCTCGGCTGCAAACTTCATTTCATGGGTAACAATGACCATCGTCATCCCTTCGGCAGCCAGCTGTTTTATAACCTTGAGCACTTCGCCTACCAACTCGGGGTCAAGCGCGGAGGTCGGCTCGTCGAACAATAGTACCTCAGGTTCGACCGCCATTGCCCGGGCAATACCGACACGTTGCTGCTGTCCTCCTGATAACTGATGCGGATAGGATTCGGCTTTATCAGCCAACCCCACTTTTTTAAGCAACTCCAATGCACGTTTGCGCGCTTCGTCCTTGCTCTTTTTCTGAACCGTGACTTGTCCCTCCATCACATTTTGTGCTGCTGTCATATGTGGGAAAAGGTTGTAGGATTGAAACACCATCCCTGTCCGCTTGCGCAGCGCCAAAATATTTTCTTGCCGGAGCTTCGTTCCTTTCGCAAAATTCAGTGCAATATCCCCTGCTTGAATCTCTCCTTGGTCAGGAATCTCCAGCAAATTTAAGCAGCGTAAAAACGTTGTTTTACCAGAACCGGAAGGACCGATGATAACAAGCACCTTCCCCTTACCCAACGTTACGTCAACACCCTTAAGCACTTCCAGCGAGCCGAACGATTTGTGTATATTCCGAATTTGGATCACCGGTACAATCTCCTTTATCTGACGGAAAAACGGCCTAGTCGCTTCTCCAGGTAATTTTGCAGCACAGTCAAAATAGTGCTAAACAGCAGATAAATAACCCCCGCCTCGGTATACACCAATAGCGGTTCGTATGTGGTAGCTACAATCTGGTTAGCCGTTCTGAACATTTCCACATAGGTGATGGTCGCAGCCAGTGAGGTATCCTTCACCAAGCTGATGAATGAATTAGCCAACGGAGGTACGGACACACGGGATGCTTGCGGTAGCACGATACGTCGCAATACTTGCCAGCGCGTCATCCCCAGGGAGTATCCCGCCTCCCATTGGCCTTCCTGAATAGATATGATAGCCGCACGTATAATTTCAGAGCTATAAGCCCCTACGCTGAGGGTAAAACCGATTACTGAAGCAATAAACGGGTCCAATGTAATACCTACGGAAGGTAAACCATAGAAAATAATATACAATTGCACCAGCAACGGAGTTCCTCGAATCACCCATACATAGAAGCCGAAAATCAGCTTGAGTATTCTCCATTTGGACAGACGGGCTAACGCTGTAATCAGCGCCAGCACGAGTCCCAGAGCAAAGGAGATAAGCGTGAGCGGAATCGTAAAAGAAACCCCTGCTTTTAGCAGAGGCAATAATGAATCCATAATGATTTGTATTTGGCGATCATCCATTGTACAGACATCCTTTGAAAAGATAGGTTTGAGAAGATTCGGTTCGACTTGGCGAACGTTGGGTCTTCATTTATTATTTGGATACGTCGGCTCCAAAATATTTCTCGGAAATTTTCAGGTACGTACCGTCAGCCTTCATATCAGCCAGCGCTTTGTTTACTTCCTTGATCAAATCTTCGCTGCCTTTATTGAATACAGCTGCGCTGTGTGAAGCATCTGGAGATTCGTCCACCTTTTTGATGGGTGCGTCTGGCTTTTGCTTTTTCAGATCGAGATAGGATAATCCATCATTGACGGTCGCATCCACCCGTTTGGAAGTGAGGAGGTCAATGGCTTGGTTAAATCCCTCTGTTGCCACAATTTCCGCACCGTTGCTTTTCGCGATTTGAGTCAGGTTGCTGGTCAGGGATTGCCCGGACTTTTTCCCTTTTAGATCAGCAAATTTATGGATGTCTGTATTGTCTTCGCTTACGATCAGAACTGCCTTGGAGACAATGTACGGATCGGAAAAATCATATTTTTGCTTGCGCTCGTCTGTAATGGATACTTCATTGAACACTGTGTCAAACCGCTTGGAGTTCAACCCTGCGAATATGCCGTCCCATTGCGTCTCGATAAACTCCGGTTGTACACCCAGGCGTTTGCTCACTTCGGTCGCAATATCGACATCGAAGCCCGTCAGTTTACCAGCAGCATCATGGTAGGTAAACGGAGCATAGGTGCCTTCCATGCCAATTCTTAGCTTGCCGCTTGCTTTTACAGATTCAAGAGTAGCTGTAGCAGTGGTATCTGCTTTTCCATTATTAGATCCGTTTTCTCCGGTAGATGCATTATGGGTACTGGCGCCTTTATCGTTGTTACCGCAGGCCGAAACCAGCAATGCCATCACGATGAGTACAATCGGCAAAAAACTAAATTTTTTCATGGTATCCACACTCTTTCCCTTTTCTTGATAACCTAGCACGCGGCTGGTCATTGAATAGTACATCATTCATTTTCACGCGTCAATGCTTTTATCCAATAATCCCTATGAAAAAGGTAAGTTATATATTTTTGTGGCCTAAAGTTATTCTAGGTTGACTCTTTCATTGGCAGGTTATTCATTATAACTCCCCTCACAACAACTTTTTCTGTACCCTCACGTTTGAGATTTCGTATAATAGGTTTTAATATGCAATTTAGAAATATGTACCGGAGTGTGATCATGGATACCCAGAATTCAACCTTATCCTCTACTTCACCTGAAGGCAGTCCCTCGGCCTGGGCTACCTTCACTTCACCCTTAAAACAATCCAAAGCGTTCACCTTGTTGTGGCTTGGACATTGGATCGCAATGTTGGGGAGCTCAGTCACCACAGTCATTTTGCCACTGGTTATCTATTCCCTAACAGGCTCGACTACTATCATGGGACTGGCGATGACGGTTTATATGCTGCCTAATGTACTTATTCTGCCTTTCGCAGGAATGATTGTGGACAGAATTGACCGAATCCGTCTCCTTCTGTTTACGAATATCGCCCGGTTTGGGCTGATGTTCATTGCGGCCGTGCTGATGTTTACGGGCGGGATGAAATTGCCGTTTCTATTCGTTGGCCTAGCGTTATACGGATTGATGGACGGTATCTTTAATCCCGCTTATTCTGCCTTACGTGCACAGGTGTTCACACCGGACATACGCAATGCAGCCAACGCGCTTAGCCAGATTAGTATACAAGCCGTCCGTCTACTTGGTCCTCCGTTAGGAGGCTTCATTGTATCTTTTTCCTCACCGGGTGTGGGCTTTGGGCTGGATTCTATCGCTTATCTGATATCTTTTGCCTGTTTTTGGATGCTGAGCGCTCATTTGGCCTCCATCATCGGCAAAGGTCAGGTAGATCCAGAACAGCAAGATCAGGGGGGACAGCATTTTCTCAAGGATTTTATCGCAGGCTTTACCATTCTCAAAAGCCATCCTTGGCTATGGATTACGATTCTTGCCTTTTCATTCATTAATATTTGTTATTCAGGCATTATCGCTGTACTCATTCCATGGCTGTTCAAGGTTCATCATGGCTACAATCCAGTCGTATATGGCATTGCGATGGCAAGTAGCGGTATTGGCGCCATGTTGGGGGCCTTTGTGTATGGATCACGCAAGCATTGGAAGCATCGTGGCCTGCTCGCTTACATAGGAGCTTTTGTCAGCGGTCTTGCTTTACTACTGTTGTCTGTAGTCACTTGGATGCCAGGACTGATTATGAGCATGATGCTCGAAGGGTTTGGCATTATGATATTTGCGATTATCTGGGAGACGAGCCTTCAGGAATTAGTCCCAGCCGAGTCTTTTGGACGTGTAGCTAGTCTGGATCTAATGTTTTCCTTTGCCCTGCTCCCTGTCGGCTATCTGGCAGTAGGTGCTGTGGCGGATAAGCTTGGTGGTATGTTCACCATGGGTATGTTTGCAACCATCGGCATGTGTATCGTGCTAGGCGTTCTGAGTGTTCCTCATATCAGGCGTTTTCAATAGGACTTTTCCTCAAAAAAAAGCTGCTCCCACAGGTTCATTTGCGAACCTTGCGGAAGCAGCTTCTTTCCATTTTAGCCTTGTGCCCCATAGGGGCTAGTCTATTCAATGATTCGTAAGGTTAGCCTCTAGTCCGTCCAACGGAACGGAAGATCAAGCTTACAATCACGACCAGCACAATCGCACCAATTAATGCAGGAACGATGTAGAATGATCCGATTTCAGGACCCCAGTTTCCCAGAATCAAGCTACCCAACCATGCGCCGATAAAACCAGCGATGATGTTACCTATCACGCCACCCGGAACATCACGACCTGCAATAATTCCTGCCAACCAACCAATAATACCACCAACAATCAATGCCCATAACCAACTCATTTTGCGTCACCTCGTTTAAGTTTTTATCGTTGTGTTCTATTATTAACCACTCGAACTCCTTTTGAACACACAAAAGACGATTGGTTAATATTACCACAGTATGGAACACTGATTTAGGGACTTGATACCATCTTACGTGCCTCTACGACTATTTATACCCCTTGTGTGAAAAGTGTGTCTCATATGCGTTTATCCTTGTATTCCTGCTTTTTTTGTGCCATCCTCACATTATGGCTTCATCAATGTCACTTCATGCATAAGTTACAAAAATAACAGATTATTAAGGAGTGACCCCAACTGGAGTGTCGAGTAGGATGTGCCGCGTGCTGCATTGCCATTACGATTTCTTCCCCTATTCCCGGCATGCCAGATGGAAAACCAGCTGGTGTTCCTTGCCCTCAGCTAACTTCCGATTACCGTTGCCGATTGTTTGGCAAACCTGAGCGCCCAGTTGTGTGCAGTGGGTTCCATGCTGATGAGGATACGTGCGGAAGCACTAATGAAAGAGCATATCAGCTACTGAGAGAGCTAGAGGAGTCAACTTTACCGGGTAAAACTTAAGGAGAAGTTCATTCTATATGAAGGAGAATTTTGATTATGAATGTTATTGAAAAAAGAATTGCCGAATTGAAGCAATATCGACCCGATCTTACCGCCCCGAATGATATAGATTTATTCTGGGCCAAAACACTGGAAGAAGTCCACGCCAAACCTGTACATGCGTTCAAAACTCTCGTAGAAACGCCATATCCTCATATTCTTGCCTACCGGGTTACTTTTGAGGGTGTCGATGATACGCCTCTGCATGCCTGGTATGTACGCCCCCGATTTGCCGGAGATCAAAAGCTGCCATGTATCGTTCTGTTTCATGGCTATACAGGCGGAAAAGGCTATCCTGAAGATTATTCCTCCTGGCTTATGCTTGGCTTTGCTGTATTGGCAGTAGATGTACGTGGTCAAGGTGGAGAAACGGGAGACCGTCTGGTTGATGCTCATGGTACGGTTAAAGGCTGGGTAACGAAAGGAATATTGGACAAAGATACCTGCTACTACAAAACGATTACAACTGATGCCCTTAGAGCCGTAGATTGGGTAGCGGAGCAGTCGGATGTCGATTCGGCTAAAATCGCAATCAGTGGCGCCAGTCAGGGCGGAGGACTTTCATTAATGGTGGCTGCGCTCAGCGATAAAGCTGCTATTTCAGTAGCGGATATCCCCAATATGTGTCATATGGATTTTGGTATGATGAATTCTACCAGTTCGCTGACGGAAGCAGCTGAATTTGCTAACCGATTTCCGGAGCATTTGGAGCAGGTGCTACATACATTAAGTTATTTTGACGTGATGAATCTTGCTCATCGTATTCGTATCCCGATCATGGTATCGGTAGGGTTCAAGGATACTGTGTGTATGCCAGAGACGATTTTCGCCGCTTATAACCGTATTGAATCACCGAAAACGATTGAAATTTATCCGTTTACCGGACATTGGGTTGAAGGCTTTCAAAGACGTAAAACAGTTGAATTTTTAGTGCAGCATTTTTCATAATTCCTCCGGTGCACAAAAAAAGAACACCACGCATCAACCTGCGTAATGTTCTTTTCTGCTGCATCGGGGCCAGTCCCGCTTACGCCAGACAAACTCCTCGACAACTCACACAAAACAAAACTTCTAAGATTACGATGCAGCTCGCTGTTCTGCTGCCGAATCCCCTGTCCATTTTCGCACCCAAACAAAATCCATAATCATCAGACCAAACGGAATGAAGGAGGCAAACATAATAAAAAGAGGCCGCCGTATAGACCAATGCAGTGCTGTTTTCCCATAGATCAAAGCAACGAGGAGCAACAAAAAGCTCACCCGGTATATGTTACCAATCACCATAACCGCCTGGGCCATGCCCGCTGCTTGCAGCGGCTGGTGGGTGAATAGTATCGCCAAATAAGCTATAGCTTGAATCCAGAGCATGAGTCGGACACGCCCTAAAGGTGTTCTTAACACAATTTCAATCCCCTCTCCATTAGCAAGGATGTACTCTCATCCTTTACACATCCTTTATTATAACGAAAAGGTCCCCAAACTCCAACCTATCCATTTTGAATTTTGACCTAGTGAGTTGTGTCTGATAGAGTTGTGTAAGAGGTGATTATAAATGCTTAAACTGGGTATACTGGACCAGTCTCATATTCCTGAAGGCGGTACTGCTCAGGATGCATTATCCAATACAACAGATTTAGCCCGCGAAGCTGACCAACTGGGGTACAGCCGTTATTGGGTATCCGAACATCATGCTTCCAAAACACTAGCGCATTCCAGCCCTGAGGTGCTGATTGCGCATTTGGCTGCTCACACATCACGCATTCGTGTGGGTTCAGGCGGTATTATGCTGCCACACTATAGCGCGTATAAAGTCGCCGAAAACTTCCGTTTGCTGGAGGCACTCCATCCAGGACGTATCGACCTGGGAATAGGGCGGGCTCCCGGCGGTTTACCGCTTGCTACTCGCGCCCTGCAGGAAGGCAAGTACCAATCTGTCGAACAATATCCACAGCAGATTCTCGATTTAATCGACTACTTCCATGATTCGGTGCCTGACAATCATCGGTTTGCCGGTCTTCATGCCTCCCCGATGATATCGACCGTTCCTGAATTATGGTTGCTCGGCTCCAGCGGAGAGAGCGCCCGATTGGCTGCGATGATGGGGGCCTCCTATGCCTTTGCCCAATTTTTCGGGACTCCAGGCGGTGTAGAAGCTACTGCACGTTACCACGAGCAATTTCAGCCTTCGATCCTGGGTGATAAGCCCCATTCCATGGCGGCAGTTACGGTGGCCTGCGCTGAAACCGAAGAAGAGGCTGAGCAGCTGGCGTCCAGTGCTAGTTTGTATTTCCTTTTGCTCATGCAAGGTAAAGAAATGAGTTCTCTTCCGTCGGTGAAAACAGCAATGTCCTATCCATACACAGAGTTGGATCGTGAGCGGCTGCGTCAGTCCGCAGCATGGCGTGTTGTTGGTACCCCTGAACAGTGTAAGGAACAGCTACTAAGACTGGCTGAGCAATATCGTACCGATGAGTTACTGGTCGTTTCATCCATTCATGACTTTGATAAACGTGTTCAGTCCTACCGTCTGCTGGCCAAAGCTTTTGATTTGGTATAGACAGCCGTTGAACGGAGGCTGAGCTTCAGAAACATAAAAAACCCCCGCCAGCCTATAATGGCAACAGCGGGGGTTTGTCGTAGAGAAGGGTTCATTGGAACCAACCCATCTACACTATGGAAGTAATTCAAGCACTACAAAAGTCTAACACCATATGGTACTTTGGTAGTATACACATCGAAACTAAAGTTCCAGTTGTTACCTCCTAAAGTTCCAGTTCGTATATACCAAAGGCGCATATTCTATACTCCAAACCTTGGAAAAATTGCACCCAAAAGTCCCATTCTTTACTCATTCCGATAAAGTTAATAACGGTTAAATTCTAAGGTTCCTAAGGTTCTATACCCCAAACCAGCTTACCCTGCTGATATACAGTGCCATGGTCCCAGTCTGCAAATGCTTTTTGGGTAGCACCATAGGAGTAATCGTTGGTCTCATCAAAATTGCTCCAATTTGCAGCATGAATACGGGGTTGAATTTCTCCGCTTTCCCCACCGGGCTGAATCGTTCCGGCTCCATCTGTGAAAGAAATCTCCACATATTTATCAGCCTTGGCCTTTGGATTCGGCAATGTTACAAAAGTTGCTTTTACCTTCTCATTGCCAATCCTGGCCCAGTCTACAAAAAACTGCTGAGCTTGTTTGCTTTCATCTGTGTAATAGTAGCGAATTTTTAGATCGCTCAACTTCACAGCTGTTTTCCCTTTATTTTTGATATTAAATTCAGGACGGATTGCGTTATCCTTGGCATTTGTGTCACCGGTGCGATACTGTAGCACAATTCCTTGATCGTTACTGCCTGGTGTACTTCCTCCGTTGTCGTTATCGCCGCCGTTGTTGCCACCACCGTTATTACCGCCAGTGTTGCCATCTCCGCCGTTATCCCCACCGTTGTTTCCGCCTCCACCAATGTTGCTGGAGCCTTCCAGAATCGCCTGTTTTACGAATTTGCCAGAAGCGGACAATTGTGAATCAGGCCATCCGCCCTTACGGTCAGCACCAGGCAACAGCGCAGCAGAGGCCTCGTTTTTATCTGACAGCGACCAGTTAGCCCAACTGATTCCACGGCTTGCCAGAAAATCAGTCCATACTTTGGATTCAGTCAGGAACGGACCACCGTTACCCGAAGCATCGCTTGTACCCCACTCGGTAGCAAATATGCCCACGCCTTTGTTCAGCGCATAATCAACCCGATCGCGCAAGTATTGTCCATGCGTACCCGCATAGAAATGTACGGTATACATTGTATTCTTGTCTGGAAGTGGATGATCTGCTGCATCATGTACATCCTGACTCCATGTGCCTGTTCCCACAATAATAATATTGTCTGGGTCCTTAGCGCGAATAACCTGAGATACCTCAGACGCATAAGGTCGGATTTGATTGTTCCAGTTCACATTCCCATTCGGCTCATTGGCAAGTTCATAGATTACGTTAGGTAAATGGCCGTACTGAGTTGAAAATTCATTAAAGAAAGCTTTGGCTTCATTTTTATGAATGTTCGGATCGCCATCTGAAAGAATGTGCCAGTCGATAATGACGTACAAGCCCAGTTTCTGTGCTGCCTCAATCGCTTCCTTCACTTTATTTTTCAAAGAAGGATTGGCGATATAACCATCTTCTTCAGTGTACAGTGCAACCCGGAATACGGAAATGCCCCAATCGTCCCGTAGCCATTTCATTGAGTCCTGATTTACCAGATCCCCAAACCATTGGACGCCGTGAGAGCTAATACCTTTGAGTTGTACAGGTTTACCGTTTTTATCCACCAGTTTACCGTTCTTTACTGAAAGTTGTCCGTAACGTTCCACAGGGGTTGTCCCGGCAGCCTCTGCTGTTTGCGTATTCCAGTTGAATCCGTTCGTTAACGTTAATACCAATACTGCTGTTAGCATCACTGCTACTCTTTTTGCGATCCTTGGCAGGACCCATTGCCCATTCATCATTTACACATTCCTTCCTTTTTATAAAGTAGATGAGACTTATCAGTACGTTGTTCTCCGCTCTTTTGCCCCCTCCTTTGTACAACAAGAGGATCAGGTCCAAACATCGAGGTCACTTACCTGTATATGGATGATACTACTATTATAGTTAGTTCCATGTTACATTTCGACTTTATGATAGAAAATGAACAGGAAGTCACGGTTTTGGGATGTGTTCTACTTGGTTGGCTACTATGGAGTACTAAAGGGACAAAAGACTCATTTACCCATTGCAAAATTCGGAGAATTTTAGTTGTTTTAATAAAAAAAGACCGCTTCCCGTGCCTTGGCTCGGTAGCAGTCTTATAGATGATCTTATATGTGATCGAATAATGTTACAAATATCGTCTTAACGTATGATCTCCCTATTACCCCTGAGCAGTTGCTTGAGGTTCTTTGGTCGTCTGATCTTTCCTCATATCGCCGCCATCCGTCGCTTGCTCTGTCAGTACAGTCTCAGATGAGTTACCTATTACCTTGTCAATAAGTTGCAGCCAAGGTTCTTCACTACCTCCACAGCTCTCAATATCACCGAGCAGGGACTCTAGCGTGGTTCCTTCTTCTGGCAAATCAATAACTAAACTGTCTTCGTCAACTTGGATGGTGCAGCAGGTTTTCATTGTAAATCCCTCGCTTAATTCATATTTGAGCATGCAGTAAGCTAGCTCAGATGGGATGAACTCCCATGGATTCCGGGATAAGCCCTTTGAATCCGTCTGAAATTATAAACCTAATGCACATCAATTGCAATGAACAAACCTTGAATTTTTAAGAATTAGCGAGTGTTACAGACAGGAATGGATATCTAAACGAAGTGTTCGCGCCTTGGATTTATAGAGAATCAGTTCAAAGATTCAGCAAGCTCCGTAAAAATCACGCCAAGCGCATAAGCCCCCGCGTCTGGATAACCAAGGCTTCTCTCTCCTACCGTTCCGGCACGACCCATGCGCGCCACGATATCTTCCGTCTTTTTGGCCCCTAATACAGCGGCTTGAGCACCTCTTACAAAGGCTGTCTTCACGTCAAAATCTAATTTTGCGCTCTCCAACCAGCTATCTGCACATGGCACTAATGCGTCAATAAGCGTTTTATCGCCAACGACGGCTCCTCTGCCGAAGGAACGTTTGCCTGTTGATTGTATGCCTTGCACCGCAGCCTGCATCATATCTGCGAATTCGGAAACAGCGAGTTCGGTTCGTTCGCCCGCGGATCGTGCCGCTGCGCGAAATGCTGAGCCCCAGATCGGACCCGAAGCGCCACCGCAGTATTCCATGATGACGAATGAGCATGAATGAAGAAAGGCTCCCATCGTCAAAGAATCTTGATTCAGAATGTCTCTCCATTCCCGTTTCAGCTGACGAAATCCCTTAGCAACGCTCATGCCAAAGTCGCCGTCGCCTGCATGAGAGTCAAGATCGCAGAAAAGTACCTCATTCTTGATGATAACCTCACTCATCTTATCGACTAGGTAGGTAAGATTGTTCAACGTAATTTTGTTGTTTTCAATAACCGCGAAGGCAGGATCCGTTTCTACCTCAAAGGATACTTGCCGCTTTTCGTCTGCTACAGTTGAAATATCCGTGAATACGACATGATCAACAGGTCCAGCCACCTTGAACGCAGGCGCGTTGCTTTCATGGGAGAGGAGCGTTTTCAGTTCGTTGTCCAGCTTCATGATGGAAACCGAGATACCTGCCATATCGATACTCGTCATATAATTGTTGACAAAAGTGCGATCAATCTTGATCCCTTTCGCTGCTAGTTCGCGAGTGACCGAATGGTTGAAGAGGTACAGTTCTTGCAGAGGCGTACCGCCGAAACCATTGATCAACAGGGCGATTTCTCCGCTGAATCCAGTTTCGATCTGCATGTCTCGAAGGAGATCGGTTACCATTCTGCCTGCCAGCGTATCTGCATCCGTCAGCTTCTCGCGGCTGGTCCCAGGCTCGCCGTGAATGCCGACACCGTACTCGATTTCATCATGCCCGAGCTCTAATGTTGGCGTGCCCTTCGCCGGCACGGTACACGAAGTCAATGCGAATCCGATACTGCGTACATTCGCAGCGGCTTTCTCGGCTACTGCTTTAACTTCCGCCAGACTCCGGCCCTCTTCCGCCGCTGCACCCGCGATCTTGTGGACGAGTACCGTTCCCGCCACTCCGCGCCGTCCGACTGTATATAGGCTGTCTTCTACAGCGATGTCGTCCTCAACCTTTACATAGTCCACTTCCAGACCGTCTTCAGTGGCCAGATGGGCGCCGTTTCTAAAGTTCATAATATCTCCGCTGTAATTTTTGATAATCAGCAGCGCACCTTTTTCCCCGGTTGTCGCTCGGATGGCCTGATACACTTGAATTTGTGAGGGAGAGGCGAAGACATCACCGCAGACCGCGGCATCAAGCATCCCTTTGCCAACGAAGCCAGCGTGGGCGGGTTCATGCCCGCTGCCACCGCCGCTGATGAGCGTTACTTTCTCCGCATTCAATTCCTTTTTCTTGAGCACTTTGTATTTTGGCAGAAATTCCAACTCGGGATGCGCGAGCGCAATACCACTGCACATCTCAAGGACCAAATTTTCCGCACGGTTGATGACCTTTTTCATGCTATTTTACCTCCGCTTTGTATTGGCTCCCGATACGGTCGGCCGCAGCGATTGCCGCTGCAACCTGCTCCACTGTGACCGGAAACGGCATGGAATGAATCGATTCCTCCAGAATGCAGGCCTTTGCAGCTACTTCCATGAGTTCTTCCTGGCTGATATGATCGACGCCGATATCGGCCAAGCAGACCGGTAAACCGACGGCTAAACAGAAATCAAGTACCTGATGCAATTCTTCCGTCGGCGCGTTTTCGAGCACCAGCTGTGCGATCGTGCCGAATGCAACTTTCTCTCCATGATAATAATGATGCGTGCCTTCCAAAATCGTGAGTCCATCATGAATCGCATGGGCCGCTGCAAGTCCGCCGCTCTCGAAGCCGAGGCCTGAGAGTAAAATATTAGTTTCAATGATATTTTCGAGTGCTTGCGTAACCTGGTTTTCATCACATGCCGCTTTTGCTTTGGCACCGTCTTTTAACAGCATTTCATAACATAGCGTTGCAAGTGCAATCGCCGCATTTGTACCTACTGCTGGCGCACACTGTCCTTCGCGTACTCCGTTAGGCAGTCCGGCATTGACCCTAGAGTAAGAACGGGAGGTCGCACGGGCTTCAAAGTAAGTCGACAGTGCATCACCCATACCTGATACAAGGAATCGGGTTGGTGCATTAGCGATTACGGTGGTGTCGACTAATACGACACTCGGGCTTTGCTTAAAATAGGCGTAATCGTCGAAAGCGCCTTCCGGAGTGTAAAGAACGGCCGAGTGACTTGTCGGTGCATCCGTCGCAGCAATCGTCGGACAGATGATAAGCGCTTCCCCTTGAGCCACGCATTTCGCCGCGTCGATCGCTTTCCCACCGCCGAGACCTACGATACAATCGCATCCATTTGCAGTAGCAATTTCCTGAAGTCTGGACACTTCCTGTCTGGAACACTCACCCATAAAACCGCTTTCAATAAAGGTCACGTTATATTTACCCAAAGTGGAATCAAGTTTATCTTTTACCCGCGCCACATCGGCAGGATGCGCAATCAGTAAAGCGGATTTGCCGAAGGTGCTCACATAGTAACCCAAATTCAACAATTCGTTTTCACCTTGTACATATTTGCTTGGGCTGATAAAAGCTTTTCTCATCTAAAATTCCTCCTTATGATTGTGTTGGCTTCGTTCTGATTAAAACTATAACCGAACCATGTAGACTTTACATTGGAGGAATCAAGGAATATATTATAATCTACAATCGTATTTTTTTGCACTGAAGATCACGAATTGTACTTTTTTGTTATTACTTACAGGATAATTTACCATTAAGGGATGAGAATCTTGATACGTGAACATTTGAGCATCCAGAAAATCTTTGATTTGAAAAAGTGGGAGCAGCTGCAGGATTCATTAGCATCCGTTACCCAATTAGCCATTCTCACCGTCGATTATAAAGGGAATCCTGTAACTAGCCACAGTCAATGCCAATCGTTCTGCAAGAAGGTTCGCCAGGATGAGAATCTCCTTCCCTACTGCCAAAAATGTGACTCTCGCGGTGGACTTGAAGCGGTACGTTCCAACAAACCTTATATTTATCTCTGTCATTATGACATCGTCGACATCGCGGTACCGATCATTATCGACGATAAGTACATCGGCGCCGTCATGGCAGGTCAGGTCCGCTTAGCCGATCCTTCGAGTGCCTTACAGCTGGAGCAAATCCTCACGTCAAAAAATGAAAAACTGTACAGTTCCAAATGGGAGGAACTTAAGAATGATTACGCCGATCTGCCATCCATGACCTATCAGGAAATCCAGACGATCTCCAACATGTTATCCTTACTGTGTAATTATATTGTTGAAGAAGCGATGAACAAAAATCTTCTCGCGGAAATGTTCGAGAAGGCGTCGGCCACACAGTCCACACCGCAGTTGTCCGAGATCCTTCCTGGCTACTCGCTGGAGCATATCGAAAACCTTAAGAAAGAAATGAATAATTTCTTAGCAGATGCCTATCTGAATTCCTCAGGAGATGTGGATATTCCGTGCGGAAATCCCGTACTCCAACCCGCCTTCGAATATATTTTTGAGCACAAGGGTGAAACTTTTTCTTTGAAAGCCATGGCTGACTTGTGCCACATTAGCCCAAGCTATTTTAGTCGGCTGTTTGCGAAGGAAACGGGGGAGAACTTTTCCAGCTATCTTTCCCGCCTGAAGATGAAATGGGCGAAGCAGTTGCTCGAAGCTACAGATATTCCTGTATCTCAGATCAGTAGCGAGCTCGGCTTCAATGAGCCGGGGTATTTTATTAAAATATTCAAAAAGTATGAAGGCACAACGCCTGCGGTGTACCGAAAGTATTACAAGGGATAAAAAACGAAAAACAGATGATTCACGGGTCTAACGTCTCCATGATCATCTGTTCATATTGTTCTTGCCCAAGCTACATAATCTGTGTGTGCTTGTCAGGCTGCCTGAGATTGTGTTTTGCGCTCAATCATCATCCCCTATTTATCAGCAATTTTATAGAGTGTTTTTTTATCTTTACTGTAGTGTTTCTGACTGATCCTGGGCGTTCGTTTCATTGTGCATAGATTCCGATTTTTTCTTGCGAAATAATTTGGCGAAAAACTTGCCTATTACACCAAACATACCTGCACAAGCAGCACCAATAAGTAGGATAACCTTAATTCCCGCGCCCTTAAAAAAAGCAATGAGTAATGCCAACAAGCCTACTTTTTTAGCTACTGCCAAGCCTGCTCCTCCCAAAATCAATCCGGTCAGGCCGTATTCGGATATTTTGTCCGTTGAAGCATTAAAATCCTCGTACCGCTCACCTGATTTGACTGTCAGCTTGGGTAATATATTCTCATTCAAAAACTTCTTATCTACGTCCAAATGCGCAGGATCGGACACTAATATTGCAGAAATATAACCCTGACGAGTGAGCAAACGAACATTATAATTGATCAGCTTTTCCTTGTTCCCATCCTCCGCCAACATAGACCAGGTTAGATTATGGGTCGCTTCATTATAAAAAGGCTCGACATCCCAGCCCGTAACATACAAGCGATCACTTTCCGCTTTTTCCTTGTTACTCTCTTCCGTCCCCTTTTTATAACTATCTAGAATGGCATCTGCATCGATATCTTCTTTTTCATCATCCTTAATGTGTCCAAGTTCATCGTATTCAAAAACAACTTCCCAATTTTGATTTTCATCTTTCGGAAATATACTCCCAATCTCCTTACCAGATGGCTTATCATGATTCATCTCGCTTGCCTTTGCTGTGTTAGCTGCATCCAAGAAAAGAAGAGATGAGTCCAGTTCAACCGTAGCCATTTTTCCCAGATCTACCTTTCGGCCACCCTCAATCCATTTTAATTGTTCATTGGATGAGGCCCACGCATTACCCCCACTGAGTAACACCAGACTAAGCGCCAACAGCGCTCCAAAAATCGTTTGGCCCCATTTCATTTTGTTACTACATCTGTTATCTAGTCTCTTGTTCAAAACTCATTACCCCTTTATAAATTCCAATATCTCCCGTGTACCCAACCATATTAGCCACTGCTTCATATTTTGTCAATTCACAGTAGCAAAGGGAGTTTCCGAGACTTAATACTCATTTTTATACATATGTATGCAAATATTCTAATCTAATCGAACTGAATTAATAAAATGTGAATGAACGATTAGAAATACTCATAAAGGACAAGCACAATTGCGCAATAGCACTACTTCTCCGTTCCAGTTTCCTACTTATGAATTCCTAAACGGGACTTATTCCTTGATGCGACAACCCCATTGACTTCTAGCTTAATTTCGAACAATCCATCTAGCATAAAAAATGTCGAATTTCATCAGATTAAGGAATGCATAATTCATCTAACAAGAGACTTTAGTCTTAGTGACTTTTTTCCTGTTTTTAAACATATGTCAACTTTTTTATTTAAAAGAATGTATAGGCTTTCATAGGGTCGATTTAATTAGAAATAAGCTAATCATTGAATAGCCTTCTAAGAGTTCACTGCTTGTTTTGGAGACTAGAGGCTATTCACCAGTATTTTATAGTGTCACCATAGCACACAACTGGTTATTCTCTACGAGAAAAAAACTTATTCCTCTCATGTTCGAGTGAAATAAGTTTTTTAAGATAAATTATAATTTTGGGGCCAATTAATTGTGTGAATTCTTTTTACAATCTGTTATTCTCGCTCTTTTAATTAGCTATTAATATCCTTATTTACATGCATTTAATCTATTAACTTCAACAATATCATTTACGTTGTATTCATCAAACTTTTCAAGAAGAGCACCAAAACCTTTTGATAGTTGAAATTCCATTTCTTCCTGATATATTGGACAAACAACTAAAAATTGTATTGTTTTATCTTTACTTAACATTAACGAGCTAAATCCTTCATCTTCACGAATGGGAGGTAATAATAGCATACAAGTGAAATTATTGTCATTTGCAATTGGTTCTGGAGGTTCCCCATTAGGTATAGTGTCTCCATAACAAAACCATGTGTTTCTTTCATGCGGGAACTTGCCAAGTTTTCTTAGCCAACCAAATGGCCAATAATCTTTAAAATCTTTAATATCCTCTTTAGCCACAGGCCATGATGCCGGAAGATACATGATAAGTTCTGTATATTCCCAATCTTTATTATCTTCTGAAACTTGTGCAGGTAATAAGCTCATTCCTGACGTTATAATAGTATGAAAGTCTCTTTGGTCGTTTGCTCGAAAAATGATTAAGTTTATATTTAGACTTTCTGAAACGGTCTCTATATTTATTAAATCTGGCTCACCAATGTATTTCTTATAATGTTCTAATAATTGATTATTTATATCCAATATTATCACTTCCTCTTATAAGCAATCTCTTTGTATTGAAGTCCTCCCATAGGCTGTTAGAATACCAATAGGCTTCCTTGAGGCCACTTCCCTTTCCAACCACAAGGTATATGTCCTGAATTATATATTTCCAACAATTCTGTATGAAAGCCTGGTTTTACATACGTGCTATATGCATATTCCATCATTGCAGTAAGCAAATCCCACTCAACGCTCTCATATATACAATTGTTTAATTTATTTCTTTCTATAAATGTAGAAATATTTTTAAGGACTCCATCCTTAAGTAATAATTTAGCCTCCATAGTAATATTATTCCACTGTCTGTATTCTTCTCGCCAATTCTCATGTAGAGTCGAAGTTAGTTGATTTCTTATTTGGAGTCTAACATTATCCCAAGTAGAATTAACTTTTTTTTCAACATCAACCCAGTTACGTACTTGCGTAACATTAACATTGAGTGTAGCATTAATAGCATCCCCACAGTTACTGAAAAAGTCAATTTTAGATATTGTATTATCGTAAAAATCCTTTACTTCGTTCATTTTCTTCCCCTCAGTTTAGTTTTATTTTTTGAAATAAATATTTATATATAGAATTTATTTGTCCTGGTATTTTTGGTATTGGATCATCATCTTGTAAACCATATTTTAACCGTTGGCTTCTAGCTTTCTCCACTACATCTAAGGTTTGTTTTTCGGTTAATCCGGCCTTTCTCAACGATTTATATAATGCTACGTTATATTCAGCATTTGTAGGAATTAAACCTTTTTTATCCCCTTTTCTATATCTATTAAAAAATTCTTCCATAGTTTTATGTGCCATAAAATGTGGTGAACCAACATCCTTAAATGCATTGCCCTCTAATTCGATAGTATATCCTTCATCTGACGGGATTACCTGTTTGCCATTCCCATCTTTTTTAAATGCAGCATCTTGATTAAGGTGATGCTTTTGCTTCCCAGATTTATCATATTTCCACTCACCATACTTCTTAACAGTTACTTTTTCTTTACTTCCTACTGTTCCCTCAACCTTTTTCGCCGCGCTCTCTTCCATTTCCTTCATGACCTTGTTGTAATTCTTCTGCACATCCGTCTGTGGAAGTGGTCCGCTGTCCATCTTATTAACGTGCGGAACTGGCGCTCCGTTGGCTGTGGCCAACTTCCCGGGGCTGAGGCCGTCTGCCATTTTACTCAGTTGCTCATTGAACTTCTGACCCAGTTTACTGCCGGACTGCTCCAGCTTGGTTACAGCTTTGCCAAAGCCTGCTCCGACTGCATCTACACCTTTGCTAATCCATTGCGGTGTAACCTTGCTGCCTACTTTTTCAGCGAATCCGCCAATGGCCTTGCCTACTTTGGAATCCAGTACGCCTACGGTGACAAAACCCAATCCCGCGTCCTTTGCTACTGAGCCCCAGTTGATCTTTTCACCACTCAGCACCTGACTCGCTAGATTTTCCGCGGCATTTGTGACACCGCCGATCGCTGCTTTCCTCAGTAAGGTTCCCCCTACACCGAGAGGGCCAAAGATTGCTCCAGATACCGCCCCGATTCCCGCTTCCTTCAAGCCGGTCAGGGCATAGTCGCTGAAGTCGCTCACTTCCCCTCGGGCGATATCTGATGCGGCCAAGCTTGCTACACCCAAGCCACCCGCCAGCAGCGCTCCTCCGGCTACCGCTGCAATGACCACCGTACCCGCTCCAAGCGTCGCTACCGTAATGGCTGCTACCACGGCTACGGCTGCCACAACTGCCAAACCGCCCAAAATATTCATCCCCAGCTTGCCCCAGTTAAACGGTTCAGGGGGTGGCGGCGGTGGAGGTGGCTCGCCTTCCTTCGGTTCATCATCAAACGGCGGGTATGCAGTTCGGTCGCTACCGTCCGCCCAGACGCTTCCTCCCAACACGTGGTATTCGTTTTCTACCGAAAGCCCCGTGCTTCCTCCCGTTTGATACGCCATGACCTGGCTGGTTCCGTCAATAATGATTTTCTTCGGCGTATTCAGAATGATTTCTTGCTCTGCTTCTAACGATAACTTCTTGGGACTAGTTAATTCAATCCCAGTAGCATCGTCCAGACTCATCTGCAATGTCCCACCCGGATCACCCATGATATGGATGCGACCCGGTGCCATTTTCAGTTCACTTCCATGCTCCGTTCCAAAATATCGATCATTAGGATTACTCGTTTTCGCGCAACCGTCTCCATTTGTACGAACCGCACCCAAAATCATTGCTCTGGAACCAGACGCATCTGGAAAGTACAGGCTTGCCTGTGTTCCCACCTTCGGCATACTGTACATCGCACTTCCCGTTGGGGGAGCGAACGGATACCAATGCGGCTCGGATACCCCATCATCCTTATCAATCGCCAGCCGCAGCTTCACTTCCTCTCCCCGTACCGCAATGACCTCTCCTTCCAGAGAAATTCCGATTGTTTTGGGATTGGGGATGAAATCACTGCGAATGCCCTCTGCGCGGGCCAACACATAACTGAATAGCAAATGCCCCTTTTCCATGCGGCTTCGCAATTCAGTTACAATCATTATTTTCTGGCGAAATTGCACCTCGTCTCCAAGAGCATACCGTTCTCCGCTTTCAATCTCGTATTTGAAAAAGTCGGTATCATGTAGCCCGGCTGACTTTCCGCCTGCCCGCTGATAGCCCTTTAAATCCTTACTTGCCGTATATGGCGTATCCTTCCGAATTGTTCGCTGGGTGCCAGCAGGCATGCCGAAATACAGCTTCGGCGATGCGGACTCCCATATGTCGCTGACCACCACTGTATGTAAACGGCTCGCCATCCGTTTCATAAACTCCCAGTCGGTTTCATCATACTGTAAAATGGCTTCGCCTACCGACTGCTCTCCGGTCTGGTACAAGACATCACTTCGCTCATATCCTTGAGCAAGCTTATTCACTAACTGTTTATATGTTTGTTTTTCCTCAGGAAAAGACCGCTTTCTTTTGACAATATCCAGCTCAAATGAGCCACTGATTCCTTCCAGTGTAAGTGTATACACTCCATTATGGTTCTCAACTTCTACCGTATGGACGACACCCTTAAACAAGCTGACTTCCTCTTGTCCATTCTGCGCATACACATGTAGCTGATCCTCTGAGGTCGCATTCAGCGCAGCCGTGGCATGACTCGACTCCTTACAAATGCCTGTGAGTGTAATACGCCCATGCTCACCCGGCTTCCACTCGATCTGAACATCCTTTAAGACCTGAATGGGGTAAGGGGAATCTATTCGAATCTGATCATATCCTATCATGTTTTCAAACCTCCCTTCCAGCTACTCCTCCTGCTGGCCATTCGTATGAAATTCGATAAATCCATGATATAAACAAGTCTGAAATGAAGAGGTCGTCAAGGCTGGCTGGCCTTCCACCTTTGTCGGTTCTTTTGTGTTTTTCCACTTATCCGTCAGCATTGGTAGGCATGGCTTCCCTGAGATTGTGGAGCCATCTTCGGCGATCAGATATATAGTCTCGGCACTCGGCTGTTCTGGACTGGTACAAATTCCAAAATGAGGGACATTCTCAGGAGAATAATCTCCTTCATTCATCATGGGTTTACCGTTAACATAAGCCCCGTGGCTGTTCGGCAAATTGATCTTTCGAGGATGCGTCCCGCAAGTGCAACGCATACAAGCCCCCCGTACGACATAATACTCATTGTCTGACATGTGCCCTTTCCCTCCCTATTTCACCTGAATTTGCTCCAAAGCGATCCCGGTATAATCACGCCGCAATATACTTTCCGCAATGTCCAAACGGACGATGATCATCGGGATAGCACTCTCCTGGATTCTAAATATCTTGTGGCCCCGAATAGCATCTGCACGTAATACCAGCTTTCTAAGCACACTTTGATCTAAATTCCATTCGCTTTCTGGATGTACTGCTGCAAGCCGCTCCACAAAAGGAATATAGTAATTCTTCTGTATCCTCTGTTCGATCTGAGTAAGTATCGTTAATTTCATAGGCATCTCCGGCACATAGGCCTGGACAAGGCGTTTTAAAGCATCTGAAATGAGTGGGATGGGACCTTCTAGATAATCAATAAAAATACTTTCTGCATCTGCCTTCACGTGAAACATCAATGGCTTGACAATATCCTCCGGCTGCAAATCATACAGCTTCCACGGATCAATCGTTTCCATCACCTTTTGTAGCGCAGGAACATGGGTATACCGCACATCCTGTTTTAAGAGGAAATAATCCATGAAGATTCCTCCTTTCGTGTCTCAGCTCCCTCACTACGCGTAAAACGGCACAATATTTCGCTATCATCTCGATACTCTCCAGCAAATATCGTGCATACATTTGCTTTTGGCATCCTTTCTAACGAAGGGGAAGCTATAAAAACTGGCATCTGGCTTTTCAAGAACTCTACAGTGAGCAGATGGTATTTGACCGCCTCAATTTGTTGAATTTGTTCAATATCCATCGTCGAGATCTTACGGGCATAATCTGATTTAAGCTTTTCCAGCTTAGTCATACGATTGAACAGAGGCTCGAAAACAAAGTCTGCCGACCATTCCACAGCGCATTCAGTCTCATCCAGAAACCAATTTTCATCATAGGCATCTAGACGATAAACCGCTTTATTTTTCGCAACACGAGTTCTGAGCAAGGAGATATAAATATATCGAATATCCCCCTTACGACCTTGCTCGTGCTGAAGGGTAGCGAGCTGGCATAGCGACTCTAGAGCTGCTATAAGCTCGTCTTCAATGGCTTGCTGGCGCGTCAGAAAGTTGTTTTCAATAAGAGCCAAATCATGTATCCATTCCGTAAATACGTGCTTTTCCAGCAAATCCTGCAACGCAGCATCCCGATCCATGAGCTTCATTCAATGTTCACCTTACCCCCGGTTAATCTCACATCGTCCATGATGTCGAGTTTGGCTCCGGATTGAATAAAACTTACGCCTTCTTTCCCCTCCATAATAATTTTCGCTCCCCCTGTAATTTGGATATCTTCCTGAGCAGACAGGGTTATTTTTTTGTTACTATTAATTTCGATCCCGCCTTCATCCGTGAGACGCATGAGCATTTGCCCACTGTTGATAATTTCTACTGCACCAGGCTTGAAAACGACTTGTTTGCCGTATTTGGTGCTGATACTTTTAACCGCAGGATCACTTCTTTTAACAGGATCAGAGGAGGCAAGATCGACAGAACTGGCGGCAAAAGCATGCTGCTCCCGTTCATCCGGAAAGTACAGACGAATTTGATCACCTGCTTCCGGCATAACATACCAACCGCTGCCATCAGGAGAAGAATAAACCGTAGAATAGGGAAACCACATAGCCCCGGATGCAGTCGAGCCTTGATCAATTTCCAGCTTGATTTTTACTTTTTCTTTGGAAATATCAATTACCTTGCCAAACAGAGAGGCTCCTGAAAGATCATAGGCATAGACGGTTGGGCATTTTAACCCATGTGCATCCCGTAAAATGTAACGATTAACGATCAGATTTCCTTCCGTGGTCGTCTCCGCCCTAGCTATGTAAAGCGTTCTTCTATGAAAAATGACGGAACTGCCCAGCTCTAGCACTTTGTTGCTGGTCACTTCATAACTCAAGCTGTTAGACTCACCGTATTCCGGCAGTCCGTTACGGGACATGAGCTTGTGCTCCTTCAAGTCTTTTTTTATGGAATAGTTATGTTCGTTCAGCGGTTGAGGGGCACTAGAATGGGGGATACCAATCACATATTTCAATCCTTGTTGCATCGTAATTGGAATTAAAGCAGCATGCAGCCGAGAAGCAATTCTTTTGACAAAAGCCCAGTCCGTTTCATTGTATTGCACTAACAATTCACCGATAGCTGCGCCATGAGAAGCCTCGTCAATCACTTCTGCATCAGTATATGAACTTGTAACATGCGAAAATAGATTGTTATATGATTCCGCTGTTTTTTGGAATGAACGACGTTTGGGGCGAATGTCCATTATTAAGGTTTCACTGCTAGCCTCAATCGTAAGCTCGCGTACTCCGTTTACAGCTTTTACAGCAATATTCGTGACGCTTCCCTGAAAAAGCCGGATCTCCTTGCCTTCACTTTTTAAGAAGACTTCGATGTGCTCATCTTCATCTGCTTTTTCTACGTATTGATCCAGCTTGTCCTCCGAAACAATTCCACGTATGCAGAAGCTCACATGTTCGTTTAACTGTTTAATGAGATGGATACTTAATACACGTTGAAACTGATAAGGGGCCACCTGAACATCTGCTGTGGTGTAAATGGGGTTACTCATTCATATCCCTCCTTTTCTGCCTCGTCAACCGTTTGAATGGTGCGTATCATCTGTAGGGCGACATCCCGCCATTCAGCATACTGCTTATACGGACAACAAAATGTTCCCATGACCGTCTTTCCTTCCAGCTCAAAGTAGAACATATTGTGGTAGATGGGCTGGTCCAGCGCAGGACTTTTAAAGTCAAAATAGCCAATCTGCTTACCATGTACCTCTTCTATTTTTTCTTCATAAAATACATGGGCAGGATTCATATTTTTCATCATTGCCTTCATGCCAGAAGTGAGCTGTTCCACCCATTCATCTTGTAGCGTCTGGTCCACCCGATTCAGGGTAACATCCACACTGCCCAAATCATTCGTCAAAATCATTTCTGGACGTTGCTCATGAGGATATTTAATCTTTTGCAAATGCTTGGGCATTGGAATAAAGATAGAGGGGACATGCATTTTCAGCCGATCCTTAAAGAAAGACCGCTCTTCAAACACATAGGATTGACCGTCAATGATTATGGGTCCTGCTAAAATATTGTTAGGCCTCTTCAGCTTCTCCATCTCACGGAGCTGATCCAAAATCTTTTCATCCTCATATTTCATAATGCACACTCCTCTACCTGATTTTCTAATCCACAATCATCCGTCCGGCTCCGCCGCCCTGCCAACGGCCTGCTGTTCGTTTTCCACGTCCGGCGCCTTCTAGAATAAGAACTAGCTGTCTATGCAACTGAGCATGAGAATAATCTCTGTATTCCGCACCATTTCGGTTTGCGATGTAATGCTGAATGGACTCCCTGTCTACGGCTTCTGAGTTCAGGCATATGAGGGCAAACATACAATCCATCGGATCGGATGCACCACTTTTAAGCAGCTCGGATGCGAAGTAGCGCATCGTCTCCGGGCGCAATGTACTCTGCTTCAAACCCGCAAAAGGAGCATGGATATCACTCCATGTATTGAATTCCGTTGCCATGTCGGCAAAATCCTGATAATCCGAGCGAAGCACGGCTCCCTCTTTGAGCTTGAATCGGCCCAGCTCCATCTCATCCAGACCGATTTCTGCCTCATCCTCCAGCACGATATCTGCATGATGGGCTGTGAAATCCGGGCGATCTGTTTGCTCCAAAAAGAGCAGCTTCAACACCGACAGCCGCCCTGTGGCCGCATACGGCACTTCCTGCTCCTGCTCCAGCAGATACAATCTACCCTTGTGCTTCACGATGCCTCTACCAATGGTTAGCGTGTACTCCCCGACAGTTACGTTCATTCCTGTAATGATGCCATCCGAATAATCCTGATACCGGATATCGAGAAAGCTGCGGGGGTAGTCCCGCAGGTTCTCTAGCATCTCGGTTTTGAGAATACGGCCTTTCTCGAACTTCGGCACGATATGGGTTAACATGTGGTTTCCTCCTCTCCGTGCCGATTTCGGCACAAGTGTCGCCCGGCACCTCAGTAATGACATTGCGTAGCAACGTTATGCGCCAGCCGGGTCGCTCTGCGACGTCATTACTGCTCTTCTTTATTCAAGGGAACGGACAACCGATTCACACCGGGTGCAGGAGCCGGGACAGGCATCTCTGTCAGCGATGGATTTTGCTTAATATACTCAGAGTAGTCCAGCCAATTTTTGTTCACCACATAGGTACGAGCGATTTTGTCATGCAGCGCCTGCTTTTTTTCAGTGAAAGCTGCCATGATATAGCCTACAAATATAGTGACTAAGCTAATGATTTTACCCCAGTAGCGGGCGTTGGCCCGTCCGAAAGATATTTTTTCATTATTTTCATCCGCAACGACAATCCCCGCAGCCAGCTTGCCGACCGTTCCTCTGCATTTTGATGATTCCATGATGGTGTGGTAAAGCCAATCCAATAAAAGAGGGCCAAAAATAATAATAGCTCCCAAAATTCTCACCGACACATCGTCTAAGTGTGAAACAAACTCCGAAAAATTCGGCATTTTTACGAACGCAGAGACAAACCCTATCGTCACAAACGGCAACGTATCAATCAAACGAATAGTCACAAATAAAATAGTATAATCTAGCAAATGGGCTAAAAATCTTTTCCAAAAACCAGCGTACATCCTACTGCTCCTCCTGTTTAAAGCCTGCTGTTCATCAGAATCTTTGAATCTGTGTGCCAACCTAAATGTTACATTCCAGCTCCGCGCCCAGCCTGCTCACGAAGGATATAATTCAGCTCGCGTTTGTCCACAACGTAGGTACGGGCAATCAGATCGTGGAGAGCCTGTTTTCTCGCCGTAAAGGCTGCCATAATAAAGCCGGCGAACAAAATGATGACTGATAGAAGCTTACTCCAGTAGCGGGCACTAGCACGTCCAAAGCTGAGCTTGTGATTAAACTCATCTACTACAACGATGCCGAGAGCCAGCTTGCCCACCGTGGCTTTGCATTTCGATGATTCCATAAGCGCATAATATAGCCATATAGCTCCCCAATTCAGCAAGGTCTGTCCTATTACTTTCATGGTAACAATAGAAGACGATCCGTCTGAGAGCAAAGAGCTTTCTGCCGGAGACGGTACCCAATCCCCTAAGGTCCGAATTACCATCCAGATCAATCCAAATATTAAAAATACAAACCATAGAATAAGGCCATCGATGATATAAGCCAAAGTTCGTTTCCAAAAACCTGCATACAGCACGTTATCCCCTCCAAGTGTTGTGTACTTTTCTAATTTCAGCATTTTGCAAAACCCTTAATTTACTATTTCGTGCCGTCAAAGAAATCCAGCTCGGAGAGATCATTCTCGAAGGCAAAAAAGCGTTTGGGTCCCAGATGCAGCAATTCATCTCGGCGAGTAATCGGCACTACATAAAAGCCCCAGCGGCTATCTCCGACAAAAACAAAATATTTCGTTTCCCCATTACGGATGGAGTCCGTATCATCCTGCGGGATATCCCGCCCGTACAGCACTGCAATTTCCTCATACGGCATGGGTTCAAAAGCTTCTGGCCGACTACGATACACATGGCGCTGACGCAGCTTGCCGCCGTCGGCCGTCAGGAAGAACTCCACCTCAGCCGCATGAGACGGCCGGGAAATAGAACCGCGTACCCGATTGCTTTCCAAACTCGCAATCAGCTCCTTCTCGCGTCCCGTATGCGTCCATGCGCTAACCGTGTACGGAATAGCCGGAATATGATTGGTAATGACAGGCTCAATCGTGCCCATTTTTTTAGCGTTCAGGTAACGGATAGCCCCGCGCAGACAGGCCATTTTCAACTCAGGTACCCGGCTGAGGTCCTCTGCCTTTTGACGAAACTCAATACTGCGCCCCGGTACAAATTCCTTGAGTGCTTCGCGAAATACGTCAATCCGGCAGGATTGCCCGGTTAGCTTGATAATCGAATAATCCTGCAAGCGTCCCTCCAGATAAAACTCATCCAGAAACTTGCGCACAATATTGTAGATGTCCGCCTTAAGAAGCTGCTGTATTTCCCGAATGTTAAACACCACATCAGGCAAACCATATTCATCACGAAACCGTCCGTTCTCGATGACTGAAACCAGCCAACGGTCCATCACTGCAATGTTCAGGTCGCTTTCAGCAGATAATACCTGCTCGGATTCGAAGCGGCTGCGCAAGATCCCCGTACGTAGAAAAAATTCCTTTTTCATATTTTCTGCCGCGCTCCACAACAGATGAAAATTACTCAGTACCCGCTGATATTCATCCCGTGTAGCATGCTCATACTGTTTGAACGCGGTAGGCAAGATGGCCTCTGCCTCTCGGTAGCGCTCCTCCAGTCCCGCATATACAGCATCTACACCAAACTCATCCACATGACGGTACAAATCTCCCGAAGGAATGCCGATCAGGGCATCAATATCGGTGTCAGGCAAACGCGTCTCGGCAGCATAATAACCTGCAAATACAATTTTCATAAACTGCATAATCCGATACGTCAGATTATTGCCGCCAAAGTTGGTATCCCCGTTTTCATATGTTGTGTGAATATCCAGCTTGTAAGCAATACGTCCGTCCTCAATTCGGAATCGGCAGGAAGACAAATCTGTCGTGCCTCCACCACAATCAATAACAAGTGCCTGGTACTCCTCACCGTCCGCAAAAGTCCCTCGTTCCATCTGGTCTGCCAGCGTGTTGTACAGCACAGCCAGCCCTTCGTCCAGCGCATCCTCCGCTTCAATCTGGTAATCAGGCAAAATATCACTAAACATCTCTATAAACTGGGGCTGCAGCTTTACCGGAGCAGAAAAGTGCAGGTTGCGGAACCGACACTTAAATTGCTGCTCGGCTGTAGCAATCACATAACGGATAAAAGCAGCTAAAATATCACTGCGGGAAGCGGTTGCTGTATTCCCCTCGGAATCCATTAATTCCTCAATTCGCTTATAATCGTTGACCCACCGCTTGATCCCCCGCAATACTGTTGCACGGCTTCCTGCCACGTCAGATCCACGTAGTGCATCCTCCCCAAATACATAAAGGATATGTTCTGGATTGGAGCAATCTGCGACGCGAATAGCAGTCGGCAATACTTCGATCCAGTCGCCTTCTGCCCCTTCTGGGCCGGGGAATGACACATAATTGATGGCGTTCAGCCTTACTGTGCTGCTCATACCTGTATCAGGAGCCGTAACGTAGGAGCTATCCAAATAAGCACCTGCTGTGGTGTTCGAGGTGCCAAAATCAATCGCAAGTACCGCATCTGTAGTTTCCGTGCCCCGAATGATCAGCTCTGCCACCGGAATCCGGTGACCTTGAAGCTTCAGCGGCAGCATTGGCTTATCTCCATAGTAGAGGTTATAAAAATATTCTGATTCCTGTCTTCGCAGAAACAGCAGGCTATAACTATGATTGGACGTCTCTCGCAGTTCAGCATCACGATGACGAGAAAGATAATATACGCCTGTTCGTGTCTCATCCTTCACCAAATTCAAAACACCGCACAGTTCTCCTGTTGCATTCACCAGCAGCACATTAGATGAGCTCAGCCAAGGCAAATCGGATTCAATCCGGTAGTTGTCCATGCGACCTGTGCGTACACCCTGATACAGCGTGATTTTGGCGGGAACCCGGATGCCGCTGCTCTCCTGCCGACGGTCGTTCCAGTTTCGCTGTAGTGCCGATTCCATGCGTTCAAAGCCGCCAGGATTTGGCCTTGTGATGAGTAAATGCTCTTCCGCGCTCCGAAAACGTAAAATCACGCGAATCAACTCTTCACGTGCCAGGCGATTGGCAAAGCCCTCGACCAGTCGTTCCTTATCGCATATTCCGCGTAACTGAAAGGTCGTCATTTGCTCCAATTCCGCCCGCGTGTATTTCGCCGTGAAGCGTATGCTTTTTCGATCGGTGAGCGGGTCTAGCAACCTGTATGTATAGGGTCCGTTCATCGTTCACATGTCCTTTCTTAGCCATTTAGCCTTAATAGAGGGCGATAGCGTCTATTTTCATCGTAGGATCTTCCTCCAAAATGCCGAAATGACTTGTCCAATACAATTCCGTCGTAAAACGTGCCGGAAGAAACAAATCCAGAATCAAATCCACTTTAATCCGTGACAATGGTGTCTCCTCTTGGCCGATATAGATGAGCAGTTCGTCTTTTTCCTCACAATTGGTGTAAATGATTGAGCGATGAAAGACGCGCCGCATCGTTTCTTTTAGCAAATGTACGGCTTCTCCCGTCTCATACAGGCGCAGCAATCCTTCAGCAATCACGTCCTGATCCTCACGGTTTAATTGTCCAAAGCCTTCCTTTACCTTCGGGCCAAAAATGCCCTCTGCAATATCACGCTGAACAAACCGGATATGGTACTCCCGCCGATTCATCCCTTGATACAAGTCCATTTCCGCCAGGAAATGCATCATAATATCAAATAGCGATTCTCTCAGCTCTAGATACTCTTCAGCATCCGGTGGAAACAGATCCCGAAAAATAGAATAAAAGCGGTAGTACGGATTGATTTCCACTACCTGCTCCAAATGGGAAGTATTCAACTCTGCCAGACTAAGCTCCATATACGGAGAGTAGCTGACAGCGGGTACGAAGCGGAATTTATCTACATCCAGCCCTTGTTCCCTCGCGCGCATGAGCAAATCCCAGACGTAATTCACACCCATTCTCCTTCACACTTGTACTCCGGAAAATACATCTGCACTTCTGATACTAGAAAGCTCATTAAATCGGATAAAATATAAGCAGGCGCAGTGGGCAAAACATCGTCAGAACCACGTCTGAACCCCAAACGCATGATCTGCTTGCCTTCCTCTGTCCGTACGTTATCGCTGACAAACGGATTTAACGGATACGTCTGGGTTTTGGTTAAAAGGTTGCTTACATCATTTCTCCCTGCACCTCCCCAGATGTCTACACGTTCCAGCTCAAGCCCCTGCGCTGCTTCAAACGAGTTTACGATGCGCATGATTTCCGCTTTGGCACGGACAATCACGGCCTGTTTTCCTGCATAGCGGCCCAAAAAGCTGTCCTGTCGCCGATTGGACAATAACGGATAAGTCTGACGACTAAGTCTCGTTGTAACAGGCTTCGTAACCTTCAACACATTCCATTCGCCAGACTTATCACGTGGTGTGACAATCGTCAGTTCCTCTTCTGTACGCTTGATATACCGGATATCGCCTTCAGTCCCGTCAATCAAGTAACCATGCTCAGGACCTGTTTTTCGCAAAGGCAGCACATGCTCATAATTCACACGATCCATAGCGGGTATAGGAAAGCCGCTGTTCTTTAGAGATAGCCTTTCAATGTTCCAAAGCGGAAAAACGTCGCCCTTCTTAAAAACGTCGAATTCCTCCAATGAAATTGTAATTTCATGAATTTCTTCATGGGCGGCCGGCTCGCCGTCTCCACCAATCAATACACAGTCCACAAACTTATAAGCGTACGGGTGATTAATTGTTTTCCACGGCATGCCATTTTGCATAAACGTGTGATATAACTGCTCAATCTCTAAAATATAAGAACGGTTATGCTCCAGACGAAAACGAATCGGATAATTGCCGGTTTCCGTGACCAACATTCCTGAGAAAATTCGCTTGCTGCGCACCAGTGCTGAGATTCGTTCGGTCTCCATCTCAAGGAAAAGCGTAAACAGCGGCATCGATCCGCCTTCGCGTACCACCTCTGCCACATGGCTGATGTCAATCTGCTTTTCCTCCGTATCCGACGGTAACACAGGATATAAAAATTCATGAATCGGGTCATAGTCCTCACGCGATGTCAATGACACGTACACATCAATCTTTTCTTCCGTATTCTCAATTTCCTCAAATACCCGCCGTTCTAGCTGGCGGGTCATTTCTTCCTGATATTCGACAAGGTTCATAAATACCCCCGCCATCATATTTTTCAATAAACGTCTCTGCTCCAAATCGTCCATCTTGCTCAAACGGTCCTGTACCAACTCTTTCACGACGTCTCACTCCTTTCGGCTCCAGCTTCATTGAACATGAAAACTTAACTTCCGTTCGCAGCAGCCCGATCTTGGTTCTCTGAATCAGACGCCCCTTCTGCTTTAGAAGCGGAATCAGCAGTTCCTTGTTCTTTGCTGGTACCCGCCTTGGCCGAAGAGGCATTTCCATCGCCCGTACCGCTATTTTTTGCCGCTGAAGAGACTTCCTTCTTCGCGGGTGTAGTTCCCGCTGAAGCCGTTGGCGTAGCCTTCGTTTGCGATTCTGCAGCAGGGGTTGCAGCGACGGAAGCTGAAGCATTACTCGCTGCGTCCCCTGCGTCCGTGTCGTTCAACGCTCCGTCAGACAATCCCAATCCAGCAGGAAGCTGACCGTTTTTCTGCTGCTCAGCGCTCTGCTTTTCCTCCGCCTTGGCTATGCTCCGCTCCAATGCCAGAACACTTTCGAGCTTATCGATCTCCTGATAAATTTCCTGTGCCCCGCTATAGGCATCAATGGCTCCTTCATAATCGAGATCCTTCATCATTCGATCTCCTTTAGCCTGAAGCTTGCCAGCTTGAATCTCCTTGAGCTGCTGCTGAATAGCAGTCAATTTATCGTTGGCCTCGGTAATTTTCTTCTCCAGTTCTTTTTGCGCAGACGTATAACCGGATTCCATCGCAGCCTTATTTGCTTTTTTGTACAGCTTGAGTGCATTCGTGTAATCGCCGCCCTGAAATTTCAAATCTCCGTCCTTCATCCAGCTCGCCGTCTCAGCATAGCTGTCCAGTTGGTCGATTTTATGCTCAATATCCTTCACATTGAAAGGCGGGTACAGACCAGCGCTTTTCCGTGCTTTCTCGTAGCTGGCTTCAGCTTTGGTAAAGTCCGCCTTTTCCACGTAGCCGTCTCCGTCCACCAGTAATTGAGATAGTTTCTGCTCGGCTGTATATAGTCGCTTATGAATCTTATCGTTAATTTTAACCGCCGCGTTTTTCGCTTCACTGTAGGACTTGAGTGCCTTCGCATAATCTCCTGCCCTGGCATAATCATCCGCGGCCTGTGCCGATTCGACCATCGTTTCCAGCGCAGCCGCCTTGTTCGCTGCCATACGCGCCAGTGTAATCCATACTCCCCCGCCCACGATTACAAAGGCGAGCAACGCAATCAAAATCCGTTTGATCAGCTTACGGCGGTTTTTAGGCTTTTCCTGAAAAACTTTATTTACATAAATGGCCGCAGCCGTGTAATTGTTCACCGTCCGGTGCTGTTTGCTTAGCAGAACCTCTTCCAATGTGTCCGTCAGCATGACCGGATCCTTCGCTTCCTCTAGCGCCCCCAGCATTTCCGCCAGCTCAACGTCCTCCCACATCCCGGATGTGGCGAGCAGAATTACATCTCCATCTGCAAGCTGGGTCTTTTTGGCGTAATGGGCATGAACTCCATTCGGATTTCCCAAGTATTCCAGCAGATTACCTCGTTCCTCATGTGTGCTGGTCGCTTCGTCTGGAATGCGTCCATCATCTGCCAATGACTGAGCCAGACTATGATCCTTGCTGCGAAAATTAAGCCTTCCATTGCGAAAATGATATAGCCGCACATTACCGCACGAAACGTACACCATTTTGTTGTAGTTGGTCACTACCATCAGCAGACTGGCTTTGAGCCGAACACGACGGCTTTCAAATTGCAGCCATTCCTGCGCTTCACGCAGATCTCTCATCAAGCGCCGCTTGGACATGGAAGGCTTCTCCATGAAGTTTTCAAGCACCGTTTTGACAACCATTTCTGCGCTGCGCAGCTCCTGATCCGAATCCAGACCGTCTGCGAGGACATAACAGGCCATGTCGTCCGTCTCCATGAATGCAAAATAGTCCCGGTTGTCTATGTAAGAGCCCGCTTCCGACACAAAGGCGGTACTAAAATCGCTGTTGTCCTTGCGCATCGCTACCCCCGTCTTTCTTGTTTCATCCTATCGCCAAAATAAGTACTGTTGCATTATCCTGACTTTTAAAGCCTTTATCATTAATGGCGTCGATCATGGCATCCGCTGTTTCCTGCGGTGTTCCACCCTTGCGCATAATCTCTTCCAATTCAATCTCCGTCAGCGCCTCCTGAATGCCATCGCTGCACAACAGCACATGATCGCCCGAATACAGACGAATCGGTGCACTCCCCAGTTCCATGCTCTCAAAGCCCTCATAGCCCAAGTAGTTGACCAGTTGATTGCGCACTGGACTCGTTTTGGCTTCCTCCGAGGTCATTTGTCCAGCAAGCACTCGTTCCTCCAGCAGTGTTTCTGCTGTATGCTTGGAATTGACTGTTTGGAAATGACCATTACGGTAAATCGTAATCAGGCTGTCACCCACCGCTCCGTAATGCAGCTGATATCCGCACACAATGACCGCAGCCAGCGTCGTTCCTCCACCCTGTCCATTCAAATTTTGCAAAATACTGCGATTGCTTTGAGTTGCCGCTTCTGCAAAATAGCCGTTCAAATTCGTTGCATCTTCCAGCTTGGCAAATGCCTTTGTAAAAGTCGTCACAGCCAAGGTACTGGACATACGTCCATTGGCCAGTCCACTAATACCGTCTGCGACAACAGCCAGCGTACCGACAGTTGTCGTCATACTGGAGAAATAATCATCCTGCTCGCTCCGGCTCCCGATCGTTTGACCATTTCCGATTTCAATTCCACTTACGGTACGGCTGCCGGAACTTCGCGTCAGTCGTATACGGATCATGAGAAGAACAGCGAATAGTACCGCAGCTCCACTTACAACAAAATAAGGCTGCATATCGTTACCTCCCTGCACCATTGCCCAATTCCATCCTAGTTTTCGTTATCCCACTCAAAATGGGCGCCACACAGCGGGATAAAGATAAATTTGCTGTGTCCCAGCTGAATCACGTCATAGGCAGCCAGCTCTGCTGGTGAATATACCGCCTCGTTATTGTGGTACGCCAAACCCGATGAATCGCCTGGCAGCAAGTAAAAGTTGCGTTTCTTCGGATCATACACAATAACCGCATGATTTCTGCGAGAAATCGTGTTGTCCCCGATAATGCGGACATGCATTTCCTCTGCGCGCCCGATAAAGTTCTTCTCCGCCATAATGCGATAGTCCTGACCCACCTGTGCTCCTTCGATGCATACCAGCCATCCAGTTACCGGATGAATCCCCACCGTCTCACCCAAATACGGCATTGTTTTGTCATTATCTCCCGCGACGTTTGTTTTCGCTGCTGGCTCCGCGCTCTTGGGTGCAGCTATATTTACTACCGTGTTGCAATAAGGACACGTATTTCCGTGCTTTCGTGTACTGAACATGTGTCCGTTCGGGCATCTTGTCAAACTCATAGTCGGTTCCTTCCCCCATTGTCATGATTGTCTTTTCAGCGATCTGAGGATTTTGCAGCATCCTCATCTATTTAACGAGCACCCTTGTATTGGCAATATATAACAAGTCACCTGAGTAAATCCGGTATGGCTCACCGCTTTCCAATTTCTTGGTTACACTTTCGTTGGCAGACCGCAAGCCTGTACCATTACCGGAATCCACATCTTCCACAAACCAGTCGCTGTTCACCCGGTTGAGTACCGCATGTTCCACACTTACCAGGGAGGCATAATCTGTACCTGCCAAATCAATATCCGCCTCCGAACGTGACGTCGTTTTGCCGATTAAGAGCGACGTTTCGCCTTCGATATACCATTCTTTAATGGACTCGCCCTCTTCATCAATCAACACCAGCTTGGCAATCCGCTGACGTTGTGCCCTTGACTTGGCCACAGGTACAACGGACACCAGATTGCGCAGTATGTATACAAGCACGCCGATTCCAATACCTGTCGCGACCACGGTTTTCAAACCGCTGTAGCCTGTACGATTAAACACATAAAAGGCGATCGCCAGCATCAGCCCGAACATGGCAACATCTATGATGAAAACCCATCTGTTCTGCGCCGTTTTCACTGCTTGCTTCCCCCATTTCTATCCTGAAATCATCATTTTTTACGAATACCAAAAAATTGGTTAAACATCGCTGAGGTATCCGTCGGATCACCGGATTTTTTCGTTTTTTTCCCTGGTGAGCCTTCCTTCGTTTTCGGATGAAAACCAAAAAATTGCTCAAAATCAGTTCCTATATCAGCCGGATTGAATCCTTTGGCTGCCGTACGCGCACCGCCGGAAGATGAAGCCCCTCTCCCTCTCTCTTGCTGTTTCCCGCCAGCTCCCTCGGTTTTTCGGATGAGCTCGGCATCGTATGCCTGCCGCAATGCTTCGTCACGCAATGTATTGTAAGCCTCGTGAATCAGCTTAAACTTGCGCGTTGCTTCCTCGCTTCCCTGGTTGGTATCAGGATGATACTTTTTGGCCAGTTTACGGTAAGCCTGCTTAATCTCTGCCTCCGAAGCATCCCGGCTGACACCGAGCAGCTCATAGTAGTTAGTCATTGTGTGATGTTCCCCTCTCCGAAAAAAATAAATATTAAGAGACCCGTAGGCCTCTTAATATTTATCCACCCTGCACTTGTGTGCCGGGTGAGTGTGTGTTTAAGCTGCACTTAACGTGAAGACGTTAAGCTTAAACCGGATATCCGCCGTCGATTGTAGCCAGCTCGGTTTTGTCTTTCTTTTGTTTGATGTAGAGTGTAAATGCACCTACACCTTCTGTGTCGCCGAAGTGCTCGTTGTAGTCTACAACGAAAGCATTCGGGAAGTGGATTTTACGCACAACTTGATCAGCTGCGATAACTTCCAGTGTTACTTTACGGTAGCTGTCTGCTTTTTCAGCAGGAACCAGAGACCACAAAGCCAGTTTCAGCGTGTCATCCGCGCTGTCACCGTCTACTGCTGTGATGATTTTGCCGCTGATGCGCAGCGTGGAGCCTACGTCAGTGGAGCGTGCATTGGAATCGTCCGGTGTATCGGTGTCATAAATAACCGTTTGGATGTTATCCAAGCCCAGCTCAATTGTTTCTTGTCCTTCTACTTTCAATCTGAATCCCATGTGTGTTGCCTCCTTGAAATTAGGTAATATGATGGCGGAAGAAGCAGAGCTTCTTCGCGATTTATGTATAAAGGCGGTTCTAGAAAGAAACGCCTCTAACATCTTTCGTAGGGCTCGGATCATGATTTGACCGAGCTGGTTCCTTTAGTGATCATGACTTCCAGGTTCTTCACATTACCGTTGAAGACCAGGTCGATATGGCACATATTGCTTTTCTCATCAATAATGAAGCTCATATCGTCTCCGTCCTGAATGATCGAGTTAACAGATCCTCTGCTGCTCAGCCACTTGCTCTTCTGACTGCTCGGATTGTTACTGAAGAAGCGGACGATATTTTCGTGTTTGAAGTCCCCTGTCTGGTAGCGCAAAATACGTTCAATATACGTGCTGACCAGCGTCTTGTAGATGGAGTCAAAACCGTCCTCGGACATCGCCATGCTTCTCGCCTTGTAGACGGTAATCCGGCGGATATCCTTATCCTGGATCTGTGCATTCTCCGACGAAAATACAAAGCCGAAGTTTTTACGGTTGATGGCATCCTTGATCGTGTTGGTGAAACCGGTGATCTCCTTGGCCATCGTCGTCACCGTGCGCAGACTGTTGTCTCCTGCTTCGATGTCGAAGCGTACGCCAGGGAAGTTCTTATTGACCGTTTTGAACGTCTCACGCAGGTATTCAGGACACTGATAGGAAGCAACCAAGCCGGCGGCAACGTAGGCTGCACCTACATAAACGCCCTCGATCCACAGCTTGAGAATATCCTCTTTCTCCTTAGAGAGCTGTACACCGTCTTCGGTCTGTAGCATTTTGCTGTCGATAATGACACCCGATTTGTCCTTCGGAATAATCGTAAAGTTCGGTACACAAGGAATCGCAAATTCGCTATATTCTCTGCGAACGAGACTCGCGCATTTATCGACATATTTATCGATGCCTGCTGTCGCCATACTGTTGAAAGTCGTTTCTTCACCGGATTCAAAGTTAAAGAACATTTGAATTTTGTAATCTTTCACGACTTGCAACAGCATCGAGAGCGATTCCATAGAATTTCCGCCCTGCTTAACGACCTTCTCATTGCCCTTGAAGCGTTCACGTGAAACCTTTACCTTACCGGCTGCTTCCAGCTCGACGGATGGAACGATACCGAACCAGATCGTGTCGCTGAATTCATTCTTAGCATTCACAGTATTCAGGTACGTTTCCAGCCGCGGGATATTGCTGCTTTTCACCAGCATATCCAGCTTGTTGTTCGCCACCAGCATTGTCGGCAGCATACCTTTACTCTTCGTTGCATATTGATCGAAGAACATTTTGACACCAAGAATTTTTTCCACAAGCGGCTTTACCGCCTTTACGAAATCGTCCTTGGCATTTTTATAGAACTCCAGATACGTGTTGTAGTTTTGAACTTCAACCGCCGTATCCACCTTGGTCTGAACAGCTGGCAGTGGCACAAATGTGCGAACTACCAAATCCTTCACATAGTCAGAAGGCGTATCTGTGATGGAGTTATAATCCTCTTCGAATACTTGGGAGAGATCGCCAGTGCTGTTCTCATCCAACAACATCAGCTCAGTGCTGTCACTCTTCGGCGCTTCAATAATTTTCAGTTCGCCGCTTTCTCCAATGGAGAGCATGCCCACCTGGATCAGTTCACCGGAGTTTTCCTCTTGAGCGCCACCGAGCAGAAGGCGGGTTTTGATGTCCTCAATTGCCAGTGGGAGCATAGCCATAACGTTGTTGTAGTTTTGACTCGCTTCCTCGAACATGCCATTCAGCTTGTCACCCATGTCGAGTTTCTTCGGGTCACCATCATCCAGCTTGTCGTATTCACCGTACATATAGTGAATTTCTTTGCGGACTTGGCGAATATCATCCATGACCTTTTTCGGTGAAATCATATCCAGCAGATTTTCAAATTTGAAATCTACATTAGTGATTCCTTGACTCCGCTTTGTATCGATGAGCGTAAACAACATTTTCAGAAAGTCATTACTTTGATTTACACGAATTTCAGAAATGCTATCCTCATCAATTCCTTCTGGCTTTTTAAGGGTGTAGACGACTTTTTGATTGGCCGCGTTAAAAAACGAATACACAGTCGGCGAAAACTTATCCAAAAATTCGTCAAAGCTGCGCACCAGAAGGTGCTGATTAATTTCCTTGATCTTCTCATCGCTCAAGCTGTCAATACCCTTCACATCACCTACAATGGTGATCAGGTCCAGCTTTTCCGGGTTAATCTCTTCAAAAAGCATTGTCCGGTTGGTTTGATAAATGATTTCCATCGCTGTCGGCAAATGAATAAAGTATGAGTTATAGGTCCATTGCTCCATATACGGACACGGGATGTCCAATTTGAAACAGACGAATACTCATTTTTAGTTCTTTTGCCTCCTCCCCCCTACTTAACATTTAAATTCGTCAAAGGATTGAGCTTATACCACATTTACGGTACAGGCATGTAACCTCGAAAATCGGTCCGAAGCGTTATTCGGCTTTTAACGGCAAAGCATGCACATGAGATGTTTTTTCAAAATCAAAAGTCAGATAACACAGAAATTTCAAATTTATGATTTCGTATTCCTAACTTCAATCCCAATTTTTGCCGTTGATACGAGAGCTATCATACAAAGTACCCTTCAGTTTTGTCAATTTCTGTAGTCTCAGATTGAAATAGGGCATTTTGACTCATTTTATGCGTGAATACGTAATTTTCATGATATGTTAGACCTGTTTCTTCAGGGAAATATTCACAAATGGAACTTAATTACCGATAGAAGTCCATTGGATATTTCTGATAAGCGTAAAAGAATCAAATTCATGGCTAATGTGAGGGTTATCAGCTGTTTTGATCCTTTATCCCTTATATCCCAAGGATTAGGAGAGTTGATCCCCCATGTTGGCCTCGGCGATGGAGGAGCTTATGTTCAGAATAAGGAAACTAGGGATTATCATTTTCATGACTTTTGTACTATTTTTACAAATGGGCTTAAACGGGGTCATTTGCACTGTAAATCAGGCTAATGCAGCATCTTTAGGCGCTGTCCCGATCGAGGGTTATGATGCCGTTTTTGTATTGGATACCAGTTATTCCATGAGGGATACCGATCCTGAGGGCATTGCCGCGGAAGTCATCAATATGTTTATGGATTTGAGTGATGCAGACCGCACACGCGTCGGATTCGTTGCCTACAATCATAACGTGGTCGCCTCGAAACCACTCACTTCGATTGCCGTGGCAGCGCAAAAATCCCAGATCCAGCAGGAAATCAGAACACTTAACCGTTCCGGTTATACGGATTTGGGACTTGGGTTGCGCAAAGGCTCGGAGCTTCTAGCGGCAGGAGCATCCCAAGGGCGTCAGCCTTTTATGATTCTATTGTCAGATGGAGAGACTGATTTTGGTGCCTCCTCTGGTTCCCGATCCAAAGGTGACTCCAATAACGATGTATCCTCTGTCATCAAATCTGCACAGACCAAAGGATATCCGGTGTACACGATTGGTCTGAACCATGATGGCACAGTGAACCGACAAGAACTCGAACGGATCGCTTCTCAAACGGGTGGAGCTTCTTTTATTACGAGTAGTGCCGAGGATCTGCCGGAAATTCTGAACCGTATTTTCGCCAGTCAAATTCGCTCCAAGCTCGTTCCAATTGCTGCAATTACGACCACTGGCGAGATGCAGGAATTAACTGTAACTCTACCTGATTCCAGTATGGAGGAAGCCAATCTGGTGCTTTTGTCGGAGCATCCCCTTCTGGAAACACAGCTATATTCCAATTCAGAAAATGTCCGCAGGTACAAGTCGAGCCGATATGCGATTTTAAAAATCGAGCATCCACAGGCAGGTAAAGTGAAGTTGAAACTACGGGGCATACGCGGAGATTTGGTGAAAATCAATTTACTTGGCAGCTACCGACTGGAAGCCGAAGCAACCATGGGAGGAAAGCAAGCATCGGCCACTCATGGCGACAAGCCTGTGCAGTTGCTGAAAGGTCAAGCCACACCGTTTCAAGCTCAGCTCCTGTTACCCGACAGTCAAAAGCTTACGGATGAAGCCGTATATACGTCTCTCCAAGCCCATATTATTGTTACTCCAAAAGGGGGCACAGCCAAAAAGGTGCCTATGACCTATAAGTCAGGAACCTTCCATACCGAATATGCGTTCCCTCAAACCGGGGATTATACATGGCAGCTATCTCTGGATAGCCCGCAATGGTACCGTAAGGGAACTGTACATAAAGTTCACGCGGCCAATGCAGCGCCACAGGTCTTAAAAGACCTGACGATTCACCTGGTGAAAGAAGACGGTGATTCCCGTCGAAGTGTTTCGGATTTTATTGTTGACCCGAATCATGACAAGCTGAACTATAAGTTGGATTCAGAAGCCTCTGAGGATGCGATCCATGCTGAGATTAACGGTAATGATCTGCTGCTGTCCGAGCTCCACACAGGTGACTCTCAGCTAAAGATTACTGCTACCGATCCGGAAGGAGCATCCAGCAGCGCTACACTAACCGTTTCCGTACAATCTCGGTATACAGCCATTAAATGGACAGTAGCCATCAGTATCGTGGTAGCCGCTCTACTGTATTGGTTCTTGCGGCCGAAGCCGCAGTTTGCCGGAAGAATCGAAGGATATTTTCTCGCTACAGCAAGTGGACATGAGATTCCGGTAAAATCTTGGCCGCTCACCTCCTTTCCGGGTCGTAAGGTCAGCTTGCAGGAGTTGTTCCGTACGCTTGACGTTCACGAACCGTTGCCAGAAGCAGAACGGATCCTATTTTCCGCAGGTAGAAAAGGGAGCCTGATCGTGAAACATGATACACGCTGTGCCTTACAGCATGGAAAAATCAGATTAGCCCGCAACAAAAAAGCGGTCATGGAGTACAGTGACAAACTGTACATTACATTCGAGGATGGTGTCACTGAAATCGAGCTGCGATACAAAGCGATTAAACCAAATACTTCAGTGTACACCGACCATATCCAAGCTCCGACAGGATAATGTCGGTCACAACGTAAAAAAAGAGAAGCGCCGTCTCTTATGATTAACGAACCGTAAGAGTAGGGCGCTTCCCTTTTTTTATCCAATATTCCGCACGTAGTGCGGCTTTAAACCATCGAAGTGAGCGGCAGCGCTTGTTAGCCTGTACCTCCAGACCACGCCGAATGACATACGGCAGCAGAGAAAGTCCCGCATTTTCAATCTGAATCCGCTCAGCATGATCTGCAAATAATCGGCCTGGCACATCTGGCGGAGGTGTTCCTTTTCGGCAATAATACAGCGTAGCGGCCAAACTATAGATATCCGACACAGGTCCCTGCTGCGAACGATTAGAGTAAAATTCCAGCGGAGAATAGCCCGCCGTGGTGAAAATCGGATGCTCTTTGCCTTCAAAATGCACAGCCGAACCAAAATCAATCAGCTTGACGTTGCCATTTTCCCCAATCATAATGTTGCCCGGCTTAATATCCCGATGAATAATTCCTTTGTCATGAATGTACTCCATGGCATCAATTAAAGGTAGCAGCGTATGGTACAAAAAAGTGGGGTCATACGTTGGCGCAGCCTCTTCTTTCATCATTCGATCCAGTGTCTTGCCTGCACAGTATTCCATGACCAGATAGGCAGTTCCATTTTCCTCAAAGTGATCTATATAACCGACAATTCCCGGGTGACTTAACTCCTTCAACATTTGCCCTTCACGCAAAAAATAATGCATAAACTCCACGTATTTGGATTGCATAGAAGCACCGCAAGTGACCGTTTTTCGATCCATCCCCCGCAAAGCCAGTGCATTCGGAAAAAATTCCTTCACAATGACCTTTTCTCGGTTATCCAACAGCCTTGCCGTATACACGATGGCCAGCTCACTGCGGGACAAGGCGCTTCGAATTTGATATGTATTTCGCAGCTTCGTATTGCGGGCAAGCAGATTCCCGCTTGTATCCACGATCATGACTCGTCCTCCTGTCAGGTTCTTAGCTTATGTCTTTTGTATATATCGGCTTATTACACATCTTTTTATTATACCGTAAAATAGATTATTGGAAAAACAAATAACCTGCCATAATCTCCCACAGAGAAATGATGACAGGTCTTTTGGCATTCATCTGGTCCTTTTTTCTCAAATCCTTTAACCCAGTTTTGTTCCGGGCTTCATGCTACGCACACTGTTCGTATTTTTCTTCCGTTCACTGCGCAGTTTGCCTTTACCTTGTTCCGGAGTGCGAATGGTGAGGGCAATTAGGAACGATACGACACACAGCACCGCAATCGTGGTAAAGGTCGGGATGAATCCGCCGAGCAAGGCTGCGATAAATGATCCCGCCAGCGCACCGAGGCCAAAGCCTTGATACACAATACCATAGTTTTTGCTTTGATTTTTCAGACCGAAGAAATCAGCTACGATGGCAGGAAAGACTGTAATGTTGCCGCCGAAGCAAAAAGCAATTCCTGCTACACAGGCAAAGAACAAACCATAATTCAGCGGTAATAGACTCAGCACTGTAACTGCAACCGCCGTTGTTAATAGAGCACCCGCTACTACTTTCAGACGACCTACTTTATCCGATAGCGCACCTAAAATGATCCGACCTGCCGTATTGAAAATAGCGACCATAGCGACCGCATTCGCGGCTGTTGCTACATCTAGGCCGGCCATCCGTACGCCGATATCTTTGACGACTCCAATCAGGTATAGACCACTCATACAAGCGGTAAAGAACATGACGAACAGCAGGTATGCCTGCTTGGTGCGCAGCATTTCTTTAACGGTATAGTCCCGCTGTACAACCCCATTTTGTACCGAAGGCTTGTTCACGACTACAGCTTCTTTTACCAGGAAAGAACCACCCACAATCATGATCAGCACGATCATTCCCCAATATAAGAACGCTTGCGATACACCAACGGACTGAATCAACGAACCATTAATATACTTGAATATAAGACTGCCTGTTCCATATGCCCCAACCGAAATACCGGAAATAAGTCCTTTTTTCTCAGGAAACCATTTAATCAGATTAGAAAGTGATGTAATATATGCCGTTCCATCCGCAAAACCTACGACAATACCCGCCAAAATATATAGCAGGGATAACGAAGTTACCTGTGAACTGAGCATGAGCCCTGCTCCTAACACGACACCTGCACACAAAATCAAACGACGTAGTCCCCATTTATCCTGTAGTTTGCCTGCGAATAAGGTAGCAAACGCCAGTGCAAAACTGGTAATTGAAAATGTAATGGCAACCGAACTGAGGTTCCAGCCAAAGCGGTCCACCAACGGTTGATTAAATAAACTCCATGTGTAAATGGTTCCTAATCCCATTTGTACAATTATTGTTCCAAGTACGACAAGCCAACGATTTCCGCTGTTTGTTTTCATTTCAATCTCCTCTTTTCATTCCGGCTCTACAGCGTCAATTTGTGATTATGATAACCGGGAATCCAGTATACTTTGCGCCTGAGGAGGAGCAAGTCTGTAAGGATTCTCTCTACACGGGTTATTATAACCCTGCATGTCAGCCAGAAATCGTTTGAGGAATGAAATGCACATATAGCGGAATGAAATGCCTTTAAAGTCGCATAATTTGCCGAAATTCCTTGGCCTTGCTACGGCTTACTGGAATTTCAGCCTCTAGTCCACGCAAACGCAGGAGATACGTATGATTAAACCAAGGTACAATTTCACGGATCTGCGACAGATTAACTGTGTACGATCGGTGACAGCGGAAAAAGTCCTGCTGCGGCAACCGGCTATGAAATTCTGAAATGCTCATCGGCATCGTATATTCTTCGTGCCTAGTAAAGACACGGGTCACCTTTTCCTGCGCACACGCATAGTAAATATCGTTCGCATCCGTTACGATGATTTTGTCATTTTTCAGCAGATTAATACGACCTGGCGCAGCAACGGTGCTGGCTTCAGCAGCTCGGGGTTGCGCCGTCTGGACAGGCTCCTGTATTGGAACGTTCTGCTGCTCATAAGCATTTTCCAGCTTACGTAGCATAGATGCGATCCTTTTTTCATCATATGGTTTGAGGATGTAGTCGAACGCCTCCAGTTCAAAAGCCTGCGCCGCATGTTCTTTATAGGCGGTCGTAAAAATAATATAGGGCTTTTTGGCAAATTTGCTAATGTTCTGTGCCAGTAGCATCCCGTCCAATGAAGGAATGTTAATGTCCAGAAAGATCGCGTCCGTCTCCTGATCTTGCAGAAACCGAAACACATCTAGCCCATCCTCGAAACTATCGGTCACCTCAATGTTGCTATGAGTCTGAATAAGATACTCCAGCTCTTCACGTGCCGGAAGTTCGTCTTCTACAATTATGGCCTTCATGACTTCTCCTTTGGTATGTCAAAATAAACTTCGGTGCCCGGCTCATGCTTTAGAATAATAACTCCTTCGCCGTACATAAGCTTGAGCCGTCTGTGCACATTGTACAAGCCGATCTGTTTAGCCGGAACCCGATCATGATAGAGGTTATCCACAACATCATCGCGTATACCTACCCCGGTATCTGCCACAGAAATACGCACCTTTTCTCCACGATCCTTTACAGAAATAGTTACTGTACCTGATCCTTTTTTCTTGAGAATTCCGTGATTAATCGCATTCTCAACCAGGGGCTGGATAATAAGACTTGGAATACGCACAGACACCTCATCCATTACATACTCTACCTGAAGCCGGTTGCCGAAGCGCGCTTTTTCAATTTCTACGTAATCAGACACCTGCTGAAGCTCCTTATGAATTTCAATCAAATCATCATTCAGCTCCAAATTATAGCGCAGATAACCCGATAAATTAATGATTAGCTCTCGGGCCTTATCCGGCTTGGTGCGTGTCGTCGAGGCAATGGCGTTCAGCGCGTTGAACAGAAAATGAGGATTGATCTTAGTCTGGAGTGCCTTTAACTCGGCCTTATTCGCCGCTTCCTTAATTTGCTCCACACGCGATACTTCCATTAACGTGGAAATGATTTGAGACAAGCCAATCGCCATCGTCTGCAACGGATACGTGATTTTATAAGCTTTGCGATAATAAATCTTCAACGTTCCGGTTACTTCTCCCCGCTCCTCTAACGGGATAATGAGCAGGGACTGGATTTGGGGTGTTTTATCGTCTGCAATATGATTGCGGATCGTGATTTTACCGCTGCGGATCGTCGATTTAGTCACATCGCTAATGATCTCATCTCCGATGTGATAACGCTCTTCGCCAAAACCGACATAGGCCAGCACATCTCTGGTATCCGTGATCGCCACCGCGTCTGCCTTAATATCTTCTTTTATGATCGAACAAATGGTATGCAAGGATTCCGCATTAATGGAGCGAAAATAAGGCAGCGTCTTGTTGGCAATATCCAGTGCCAGCTTGGCCTGTCTGGCCGCGATATTCTCCTTTTCCCCCTCCACACTCTGGATCAACAGAACGATTAAACCGATACTGACTTCTCCGATAATCATCGGTAGACCAATCTTGGAAACGATGTCCACTCCAAGGCTATGGGGTTGTGCCATCACCATAATGAGCAGCATCGTCAACGCTTCGCAGACCATACCTGCGGCGATACCGACCAGCCATCTCTTGGAACGATTGACCCGGCGGCCGATGTATCCTGACACCACACCTGCCAGAATACTCGTAATCAGACACGGAATCGAGGTCACTCCCCCGATATCAATCAGATAACGATGGATACCCGATATAATACCTGTAACGATCCCAACCCAGGGTCCAAACAAAATACCGCCTGCCATAATTGCTATGATTCGAACGTTAACAAGCGAACCTTCAACTTCAATCCCGGTGTAGGTGCCGAACAGTGCAAACATGCAAAAAATCAATGTTAGTATGGCCAGCTCTGCCGGAGAATGACTGTTCTTTTGCAAGGTTTCCTTAAATCGGGGGATACGTGTAATAAAAAATAAACAAATCAGTAACAACGCTGCGCGCTCAAATAGCTGCATCAGCATTTCCAACAAGGCGTTCACCTGCGTTCCTCCCAAATAAAAACGAATATGCTTATGTTATCGTGTACGTCGTTCATACACACCATACCCAAGTATCATCAAGCCACATACGAATAAAATAATAACAAATATATTGTCAACAAAACTCGGCATATCAGGTTCTGACATAGAAATGCCCGAACTATTCAATTTAACAGGTACGGAATTCGCAGCCCATTGAATGACCGCTATAAAGCGCTCCATCGTATATATCACTCCGCTACCCAATAGGCTCAACACGCCGAATAACAAATATTTAAGCTCCATAAGAATTTATCCCCCCTTAGTTACAAAGCATTTAAACTGCCACAAATTATACCATCAACTTCCATCTAATTATAGCTTCTAGAAATCGCCTCTTCTTCATTTCCCTTCTTCAAACGCAGAAAAAAACCGGAGAGTACCGCTTGATAGCGATACTCCCCGGCTCTCTAGTCCGATGAAGAAGCTTGTCGGTTATTTGCTTTTGCTGATTTCGGTAGGACTGTTGTACTCCTTCTGATCATGTACCAGTTCTTTTAATTGGATAATCAACGCCTCTAGCTCACTAAACCCGGTCACCATATTGGAGGTTATATTTCGTTGTTCCTCTACTCCAGCCAAAATTTGTTCTGATGCTGCACTCGCCTGTTCCGTTACACTTGAAAATTCCGTCATCTCTTGAACAACCTGAGATGAATACTGCTGCATGCTATTCGTACTGTTTTCCACATCCACGGCCTGCATCAGCACTTTATTGGCGTTTTGCAGGATGTCTTCCAGTACAATTTCGGTCGAATGTGCCGATTCCATACTTTGCTGTAGCCTGTGCTGTCCCATGTCAAATTGGCTTACGACAGAATCCATCTGAGTTCTCAGTTGAGTCAAAATAGCTTCCATCGCCACCGAGGTGTTCCCTACCATTTCAGCCAAATTACGCACTTCGCCAGCTACGATGGCAAATCCTTTTCCATGCTCTCCCGCTCTGGCGGCCTCAATGGATGCATTCAAGGACAGCAAATTAGTTTGTTTCGAGATTTGAGTAATATCTTTAAGCATGGCAGACATGTTATCACTTTGTACTCTAAACTCGTCCAGTTCTTCTTTGGTACGACTCATGACTTGACCCAAATCCTTAATTTGAGACGTCAATGCAAGCAGTTGACTGCTCCCTCTGTCCCCGGCATTTTTCGTATCTTCGGAAAGCTGCTTCAGTTCTCGGGAATGATCAGCTACCTCTCGCACGTGCTGGTCAGATTGAGCCAAGTTATCCGTAACCTCGGTGATATTCGAAGCTTGCATTTCTACCCCTTTGGCAACCTCCTGAAATCCGATAGCGACTTCATTTGTCACGCTGCCCGTCGCATCTACTTGATTCCTGAATCGTTCTGTAAAGCTATGCAATCCAGCCACTGCTTGTCTAACTTGCTCAAACAGAAATTCAATTCGTTGCCTTGTAGCATCGATATCTTTATTTTGCTCTTCACTTTTCTTAAACTGCTTTTGATTTAACACCGATACCACTAACAGTAGCAAACCAATGAGTAAAACAATAATAAACTCATGCACATAGCGCAAAGAACCGGTAGCCGGGGGAATTGGGGGCGTACCGATTGTTATTTGCACAAATATATTACAGAGATTTAAGGTCATAGCTACCAGAAAATACCGGTAAGACGGATACAGCAAAAACAAAGAGCAAATTAATATGGTGGTCCCTACCTCGACGTTAGATAAGTTCAAAAATATACACATTAATACGCTAAAAAACGTAGTAATCCACGGAATAAGGCGGATTCCTTTCTTTTTCACATTCAGGATCGTTAAAACTGCCGCGACTACAAATCCTACACCATTAGATACCCACATCGAGGGATTAGATAATGCCGGGACGATGCCGCTCAAGGCCATAATCCAAAAAATAATGATCACCAATTTGTTTCTTTGCCACAACAATTCACTCGTTCTGTCCATGATTGTGTACGCGCTCCTTAGAATATATATTAGGTATTTATAAAATAAAAATGTAAATACCATACTTTATATATCGTCATATCAGAACACGTAGTGAATGAAAATCATGCAAACACTCCACATTCCCTTTAATCGTCAAATTACAACAGGACAACTCTTAAAGGGAAAGAGTATGTAATTGTAAATAAATGAATGCAAAGAATCGCCCCCCTGACAGGAAGCGATTTTGAATTCATTTTTGATGATCTTTGCAATTGGAAAAGGTTCATGTACCACTGATAATATTAGGATTCCTTGTTTTCAGAAGCCTCTTCAGCGCCTTCGGTTGCCGCTGCATCACCTTCCACAGCAGCATTTTCTACTTCAACTGCACGTGGAACGATAATAGAAGCAAGCAGTTCTTCTTCAGGGACGTGCAGTGTTACTCCTTTAGGGAGTTTCAAGTCGCTAGCGCTCAGCTTGTCGCCAACATCCAGCGCGGATACATCCACCTCAATGGTAGATGGCAAATCAGCCGGAAGACCTTCGACCTCAACTTCCGTTTCCTGAACTTGCAGAATACCGCCTGTTTTTGTACCTGCAGGTGTACCCTGATAATCAATAGAAACACGCACGCGAAGCGGTTTGTTTTTGGAGATTTTCAGAAAGTCGGCATGCAACCATTGGTTATCACGCTGTTGATAATCTTTAATAATAACTGGAATGGTTTCTCCACCCTCTACTGTGAGGTTAAACACCTCTGAACGTCCGGTTTTGACTACTTTATTAAATTCCTTGGCATCGACATGTACAGGGGTTCCTTCAAGCTCAGAGCCGTAAACCACAGCTGGAATCCGTCCTTTTAACCTCAATCCACGAATGGCCGAACCCTTCTTCTCTGTTCTCGGCTGGGCGGTCAGTTGAATACTTCCTCCATTAGAACTCATGATATACAACCTCCTTCAGGTTACCTTACAAATGATTTTCCTCCAAGAATCTTGCCTGTTTACCAGTCGTACTACAGGATGTAAGCCAGCTAGCTGGCAAAACTAAACAAGTCCATAATTCTATTTTACCCCTTTTTTCTGAAACTGACACACGTTTGCATAAAAAAATAGCATTTCTCGAAATGATCGAAAAATGCTATTTTTGTGTATATACGCAACCAAGCACGCAAGTCTAACCGGCCCGATTATCATTTACCAGTAACAAATATTCTTCTCTGCCACTATGAATCAGTACCTGCATCACAGACTGGTTCTGGTCTATATCAATATATCGATCTGCCTCAACATCCTTGGCATCCCAGTGATTAAGCCGGACAATGTAGCCAATTCGCTGTATATCAGGAGCCACCTGAATACGCGCTATTGCACGACCGTCATCCAAATCCCGAAATTCGACATGTCCGTCGCGATGCCCAGTTCCCCATACCCATACGTTCCAGCCAGTGTATTGCCGATCCGTACGCTCGTAGATCAGTTCAATCGTACGAAATGGAGCGACTTCATTATCGTTTCCAAGCTGCACATCTGTCAAAGCCATGGCTGTACCTGCAATTTCTTGATCTGTTCCCTCATCCGAGTCTTCCAATTCGTTCTCCGCCTGACGATTAGCCTGATCTTGTTCAGTCAAAAAGGAGACTCGTGCAGGTTCTTCCTGATCATATAACACCATCATTGACCAGCGCGATACAGTTACACGATGGCCTACGACTTCATACCGTGTCTCATTACCAGCCCCGTGTGCGTCCACGACCACATGCCAACGATCCGATTCCGCAGGCAATACTATCGTCTGCTCCGTATCCGAGCCGTTATAAATCACCACAATATGATTCCAGGCATCGCCGTTAGCATGGTGCCTCAAAGCAAAGGCCACCACATGCCCACTGCTTTGCAGCACTTCCATGTGCTGCTCCACCAGCTCACGTTGGTCCATTCGGAATGCTGGGTGGCTGCGTCGCAAAGCAATTAAGCCTTGGTAGTAATCAAACACGGGGCGAAACCTCGCCTTGTTATCCCAATGAATGGCATTGACCACATCTGAGCTCCGGTAACTATTGTGGTCTCCATATTTGGAGCGCAACAGTTCATCCCCTGCATGAATAAAAGGAATACCTTGAGATGTGAGTACCATGCCGTTGGCCAACAGGGACTTGCGCACGGTTTCGTCCTCTAGCAGGTTATTTTCATCCAGTTCCCCATACGGATCTGCTTCGGCAACAGCATGTTCAGGTGTCCTCCCATCCTGTGGCTTCCCCTGCTCCCATTGTGGAAAACGACAGTGCTCCCGCAAATGTCTTACCGTCAAAATTTTATCCCACAGATTGAGATTATCGTGGGCAGTTACATAATTGACGGTCTCCGATGGCTGAGCTGTGAAATCATGAATAGCCCCAAAAGCACCTTTGAGCACCTGCTCCTCCTGATGTTCTGCCCCCGTGGCAAACCCGCTTCCAGTACCGTCGCTATCCCCCTTAATAGCAGAACGGTAGTTGTCGTTAAAAACAGCAAAGCCTTTGTCCCGTTGTGTTCCTTTTAGCGTAAGCAAGGGTTGTGGAGATTCTCCTCCCGTCCAAGGCTCACCATAGATCAGCAGATCCGGACGCACTTCAGAGCGAAGTTCTTGCGTAAGCTGCACCACGGTTGGTGTATCAATCAGACCCATCAGATCAAATCGAAAGCCGTCTATATGATATTCCTCTGCCCAATAGCGTAGTGAATCCTTGATATACTTGCGCACCATCGGACGTTCGGTTGCCACCTCATTGCCTACACCTGATCCATTGGTGAGCTGCCCTTGTTCATCCGTGCGGTAATAATATCCAGGTACAACAGGCTCAAATGGCCCCTGTTCCACCGAATACGTATGGTTGTATACAACGTCCATAATGACACCGATGCCGGCAGAATGCAAAGACTGTACCAGCAGTTTCAGCTCTCGTATACGTGCCTCCGGATCAGCCGGATTGGAAGAATAAGACCCCTCCGGCACATTATAATGCTGGGGATCATAGCCCCAGTTATATTCAGTATCTAATTCCGCAAAGTCATTCACCGTATGAAAATCAGCTACCGGAAGCAAATGAACATGTGTAATGCCCAGTTCCAGCAGATGATCCAGCCCGATACTGTTCCCCTCAGGATCCTTCAATCCCGTATACGTAAAGGCCTCAAACCGTCCCTGAGCAGCAGATAAGCCTTTTTTCCCTGTATTAAAATAGGTATCCATCGAAAAATCACGCACATGAACCTCATAGAGAATGGCATCCGTCGGCCGCTTAAGGGTAGGCCCCGCATCCAATTCCCATCCATCCGGGTTGGTTTGAGCCAAATCAATGATCGCTGTACGTTGCCCGTTGGCTGATACCGCTGTGGCATATGGATCGGCAGCATAATGAACAGTGTTGTCCGCCCACTCCAGCCTGTACATGTAATAATATTTGTTCCAGTCACCTTCCAGCTCTATAGACCATACCCCTTGATCATCACGGATCATGAGAAATTCCTGGCCCCCGCCGTGCTCCTGAACGTTCCCCTCCTGATCGTACGCCCCTGCATCGCTATACAACGCTATATGGACCTGCTTCGCAGTCGGGGCCCATACCTTGAACTTGCTGCCCGCAGGCGTATAAGTAAGACCCAAATCATAGCCTTCATATATGGGATATTTTGTGTGCTCAAGCTCTTTAAGCTGATTGAAATCTGACATTTCTGTTCACCACCCATTTCTGTACATCGGCTTACAGCCTCTGTTCATCCATCATTTATGATGTTTATGACTTGTCAATATACCTTAGGATTTTATAAAATCTTCACCTAATAGGCTAACAAAATAAGACAAGCTTGAAAAGCTGGATGATTTAAATAAGGATGACGCTTCCATTTCAACACACACTCCATTTTATGACAATACCATGAACAGGCTACAACTTTTGCCCTTAGGATATAACAATAGTTAGAAAAGTCAGGACAGTCTTCGATTATCCATTTGAAAAATATCATCAGCAATCCGCATGGTAGAACTTCGGTGCGAAACAAGGACAATCGTTTTATCTTGCTGCTGTTCCTTTAACGATTTTAAAATAATGGCCTCGTTCAGGCTGTCCAAATTGCTGGTAGGCTCGTCGAGCAGTAAGAGAGACGCATCATGGACAAAGGCTCTGGCCAGCCCCAAGCGTTGACGTTCTCCACCAGACAGCCTGTCCCCCAATTCTCCAACTCGGCTGTCATACCCCTGAGGCAAGGTCATAATAAAATCGTGCACGGATGCCTTACGTGCTGCTTCCACCACCTGCTCATGTGTAGCATCAGGCTTTCCGATTTTGATATTAGCTGCAATGGAATCATCAAACAGGAACGTATGCTGGTCTACATAGCTCTGTAAGGCTCTCAAATGCCGGGTTCCAATTTCCTTCAAATCGTGTCCGGATAGCAAAATTTCACCTTGCTGCGGGTCCCTAAATCGCATCAGCAACTTCAGCAGTGTAGACTTGCCAGAGCCGCTTTTACCCTGAATGCCTAAAATCCGCTTATGCGGTATCATGAGACTTACATCATTCAGCACCGTTTGACCATCGTATGAAAAAGTCACCTTGTCTACTCGTGCCCCAGTAAAGGCGACACTCATCCCGTCGATATTTTCCTCTACCTCCGGAGTTTCCTCCAATAGACTCAACACTCGTTCCCCGCTTGCCAGCGTTTGAAGCAAATTGTTGGACAAATTGCTCAGTGCGACCACCGGACCAAATGAACTAAACAGAGCAATGACTGAAATCAGCATACTTGTAAAATCCATCTGTCCTTTAGACATGCTATACAATCCAGCTAGCAGCATCAAGAATGAAAATCCGACTACAGCTGCATCTGTGACTGCTCTTGTGATGCCTTCATGATGCTTCAACTCTTTCTGCTTGGCATCCAACTGATCCGTACGACGGTTAATTTCATTTAATCGTTGTTCCCCTTGCCCATATTGCACAATTTCCTTCATCCCACGTAAGCTGTCCAAAAAATAACTGCTCAGCTGGCCGAAGCTGCTCCGGTATTCCATCCCTTGGCGCTTGCCCATACGTGTCGTAAGTAGGGGAATAAACAAACCGACGGTTATGTAAGCAAGCGCAGCAAGCCAGCCTAGCAGAGGCTCATAAGAACCGATAAAAAACACCATGAGCAGTGAGGTGATGATGCCAATCATAACAGGAGCTATCGTATGCGCATAAAATACTTCCAGCAACTCAATATCACTTGTAATGAGTGAGATCAGATTTCCCTTGTCCTTGCCTTCCAATTTGGCTGGAGCGAGTCTTCGCAGGGCTTGAAGCATCTTGTCACGTAGTACAGCCAGCAGCTTGAAAGCGAGATAGTGACCACTCATTTGCTCGCCATAACGGAATACGCCGCGCAGTACGGCGCAAACCACGATCGTTGTCAGCAAAAACGATAGGGTGTAGCCTGTCGTGATGCCCGTTGCTGTAAGCAGAGCCAGGGCTCCAAACACTATAATGCCAATAGCACATACAAAACCAAGCACTCCTGTAACAATCGTGATAAGCAGCACAGGTAAAAGAGGTCCTGCCAAGACCAACAATTGACCCATGATTCGTAAACCGGGTCTACGCATATACTGCACCCCCTTTTACAAACTGTTCCATCCGATGCTGACTGAGATACATCTCCGCATAATGTCCCTGCTTGCTCAACAGTTCCTGATGTGTTCCGGATTCTGCCACCAAACCGTTTTGCAGCACATAGATACAGTCGGATTGGACTACGTTTTCCAGTCTGTGAGAGATAAGAATCACTGTTTTTTGACCTGCCAGCGCATGTATAACCTCCATAATGCCTTCCTCACTTTCACTGTCAATGTTAGAAGTGGCCTCGTCAAAAATGTAGACACGACTATCATGTAGCAATGCTCTGGCTAGTGCTAGCCGTTGGCGCTGTCCTCCTGACAGATTTGCTCCCTGCTCTTCCAGTTCTGCTTCCAGACCTCCTTCTGAGAGGATAAAATCATACAGCTTCACTTGTCGCAAAGCTTCCAGCATGTGTTGCTCATCCGCGTGCTCATTGCCCATTTTTAAATTTGCTTCCACGGTGCCTTTAAAAATATAGCTGTTAAAACCGATCCAGGTCATATGACGCATGCGGCTTTCTTCCGAAATATCGGTAAGCTCGGTTCCTCCAATCGTCAGGCTTCCTCGATACCCCTCGTGATGCCCAACAATCAATCCGGCTACCGTACTTTTACCAGAGCCTGATTCCCCAACAATGGATACAAAGCTGCCCTGGGGAATATCCATGGATACATTTCGTAAGGTATCTCTTTCGTCGTAGGCGAAACTCACCTGTTCCAGACGAATATCTGTGGTTTCTATGCTTTTTTGTCCTTGGATAAGGTCCTCTGTGCTCAACATTTGGAATATTTTGTCACTTGCAGCCATTCCGTTCATGGCGATATGAAAGTAAGAACCCAGAAGACGCAGAGGAATAAAAAATTCTGCCGACAGCAAAACAATGATGATTGCTCCTGCCAAGCCAATTCGTCCAGAAGAATATTCGCTTACCGCGACCAGTACACCCGCAGCGGCACCACCAAATGCGATAAGATCCATAATGGCCACGGAGTTAAGCTGCATAGTCAGCACTTTCATCGTCATTTTGCGAAAATCTTCAGCTGCTGTGTTCATTTCCTGATGTTTATCCTGGTCTGTTCCGTACATTTTGAGCGTAGTCAGACCTTGCACATTCTCCAAAAAGCTGTGGCCCAAATTGACGTAACTACCCCAATATTTCCGAAAAAGCTTTTTAGCCATCCTCATAATGACAATGATCGACACTGGAATTAAGGGAACGCAGATCAATAGTATAATGGCTGCTTTGAAGCTGACAAAAGAGAGGGTAATGAATAACGTTACGGGGGCAAGCAGACTGTAAAATAGCTGAGGCATATATCTACCGAAATAGGTTTCAAGCTGCTCTACCCCTTCTACAGCAACCTGAATAACCCCCGAGGTGGAGGTATGATCTGTATATGCGGGCCCTATCTTCAGCAACTTGCTGTAAATTTGCGAGCGCAGCGTTTTTTTAGCATTTACCGAAGCACGATAGGATAACATACTGGCTGCATAATTGCTCAGGCAGCGAACTGCAATAGCAGCAATAACAATGACCGTCATAGATAGAATCAGCTTGCGAGTCACTTGTCCTTCCCATGCCTGCTGCATAACAAAGGCCATAGACAACACAGCGGCTATACTCCCCAAAAGACCGATCCACTGCACAAGCACACCCCATACGATATATTTTCGAGAATGTTCCACTAGACCGAGCAGACGGCTGTCGACCATTTTAGACTTTTTTTTTGGAGTAGGTGCAGGTGAAGATGAGGGCGTTATTTTTGCTGCAGCGTTTCTCACTGTTCCGATTCGGAATATAAAGTAATAATATTTAAAAAGGATGACCAAGACGATGAGCGTTTTGCCCCACACATTAGGGGTGAAAATAAAGCCTATAATCAGCATCGTTGACGCTAAGCCCAATGTCGTGATTTTCGTAGACAGCTTCAACGACCTTGTTTGAACAAAACTCTCTAGATGCTTTTGGTACAGGGAGGTATTCGAAAACCACTGGTGAATCCTTTCGGACCCCCGCATAAAGAAAAAGGTCGCGAGCAGCAGAAACGGTGTAGTCGGTAGCAATGGTAGCACTACACCAATAACTCCAAGCGCCAAAAATAAAAACCCTAAGGTAATATAGATCGGTTTCACTATAATCCTCCCTAATAGTTATAATAGTAATGATTTCATTTTATAGATAATGATAATCATTATCAATATAAACAATTTAAGCAGGTTGTTATGTGATGTAAATCACGCATATAAAAATCCTCTTGAAGCACATCTCTACAGAACACGCTAGTGTTGATGTGGATGCTTTGTCTTCAAGAGGATTATCGAAATCTAATGTTAGTAATACGTTGTTTTATGAATTTATAATATCATATTGCTCCAATATCTGCCGATGTAACGGGTGGTCTGCGGTTATGGAAGTATAACGCGTCAGCGCCACACCCAGCCCTTCGTTGCGGATCACCTGCTGAAGCTCGACTGCCTCGGGGTCTTCCGTAATATCAAATTTACAGGCAGCAGCCATTCCTAACGCCAGATGATCCGTCGGAATGCCATACTCCTGCGCTTGGAGCGCGGGACGTACAAGACGGTCATTGGGAGACAGCTTGCGTAATGGTGAACGTCCGACCCGAGTAACATCGTCTATTAGATTAGGGTTGCGGAAGCGATCCAAAATTTTAGAGATGTACTTCCTATGCTCCTCTTGATCCAAACCGAAGCGCTTCACAAGCACCGCTCCCGTTTCCTCCAGTGACCCTTGTATCGAATCCACCACCTTGCTATCCTTCATGGCCTCCTGAATGGTAGCATAACCTGCGGTATAACCAAGATAAGCTGCCACGCAATGTCCCGTATTTACCGTGAACAGCTTTCGTTCAATGTAAGGCTCTAGATCCTGCACGTACAGGATACCTTCGATTTCTTCATGCTCAGATGCCATTTGCGAACGATCCACCACCCACTCATAAAAAGGCTCTACCTGCACATGTAACGGGTCCTCGTGTTGCTGGATCGGCACAATCCGGTCTACCGCAGCATTTGGAAAATACACCGAAGCCTCAGCCTTGGCACGGGTCGCCTCATCCAATAGCGCAAAAACATGCTCTTTCAGTTGCGCACTACCTCCGATTGCATTTTCACAGGCAATCACATGCAGCGGCCTCGCTCCTCGCTCTACCCGCCGCTTGATGCCCTCCGCAATGCCTGCTGCAATGTGCTTGAGGATGCTGACACCTACTGCGGTCGTTACCAGATCAGCGTGGTCTACCGCATCGGCTACAGCCGCTGCATCCTTGCCGTCAATCGCCGTCACATTCATGACCAGCTCCGTATCCTTTGTATCATTGGCTAACTCTACGGTGTATTGTTTACGACGGCGTAACTCGGATACAAGGGTGTCATTGACATCTGAAAAGACAACCTCATAGCCTGCACGCGACAGAATCAATCCGATAAAGCCGCGACCGATATTTCCTGCTCCAAAGTGGACGGCTCTCATAGCTCCAGCTCACTTTCGAACAGATCTATAATTTCCTGTGGGGTCACCGCGTTGCGAAGTTTCTCCATGTTTTCTTCCTCTGCACACACCACAGCAATACTCGTCAAAATCTCCATATGATTGCCGCCTTGTGCTGCAATGCCGATTACCATGTATGCTTTTTCTTCCCCAAAATCTACGCCTTGCGGAAACTGAACGATGGAGATGCCTGTGGATTGAATAAGCGTCTTGGATTCCTTGGTGCCATGTGGAATAGCCAGCCCGTTCCCGATATAGGTGGACACGATCTCCTCGCGTTCCAGCATCTTGTCAATGTACTCACTTGAAATATGTCCTGCATCCAGCAGGATTTGTCCAGCCATACGAATCGCCTCATATTTGTCTTTGGCGGTTGCATTCATTTTTACTTTGTCTATCGTCATAATACTCACGGTAGGTTCCTCCCTGTCCCTAATTTACTGTGGAAAAATCCAGCTAGCTCACTCGATATATAATTGACAATATGATCCCTGCTACCGTGTTCCAGTAGCGTAACCATGTCTTCCTGCAAGAGTAATGCACTAATCTCGCTCAATACCTCCAAGCTTTCTCTCGGCAGCTCACGAGGTCCCAACATGAGCAGCACGCATTCTACCTGTTCGCCTGTATCCGCCAACAGCGGCTCTGCCAGCTTATACAAGGTAAGCGAAGGTTTGCGAATATAGTGGCTACGCGTATGAACTAAAGCAATGGAGGTATCAGAGATCACCTGACTACCTTGGCGCTCTCTTTCCATGAGTTGTGCAGCAACCGCAGAAGGCTCTGTAACATTCCCCCGCCCCGCCTCCAACATGCATATAGCCTCTACGGTCGCCGCCATATCCATCTCCTGATTTTCCAGCGGGTACACTTGAAATTGCTGTACAATGTGTACAATTTCATCGAGACTTTTCCGCAGACCGGTAAGCCACTCCATGTCCTGACCGGGCTGAACAACCTGTTCCTGCTGATGGTCATCAGGATAATTGAGTGTAATATGCTGGATAAATTGACGCAGGCGATCACTCTCCTCCTGCGTCAGCAGCGGGCTGATCTTAAGATAGCGATCTGGTTCAAGCGGTAGCTCTACTGTCGAAATGATCAGATCATAATCCTCCTTGGGGATCCGCGCCGCCTCGTACCATGAGGCCCTATCCACAATTTTGATCTGTGGCAGCTCTTTGGCGAGCCTTGTTGCCAGAAGTCTGGATGAACCAATGCCGCTCGTGCAGACTACGATGGCCCGCACCTCCCGCCGCAATTGTCGCAGCCGCTCCAGCGAAGCGCCGAAATGCATGACGAGAAATCCGATCTCTTCATCAGGGACTTTCATTTCTGTCATGTCCGCCGCAGCCTTTTTCACTGAGTCGAATAAGCTGCTGTAATCCTTGCGGATTTGCTGAAGGAGGGGATTACGAATCGACTTGCCTTCCTTCAAACGTTTGAATACCGGAGCCATATGGGCAATCAGTCCTTCACGCAGAACACGGTCCTCTTCCAATGGCGTGCCTGTTTCTTCCTCCACACGACGAATCAACTCATGAACCGACTCCAGCAGTACAAGATCATCGAGCGGCAGCAGCCGGGTAGAATGATCCTCGGCATCACGGAACAGCAGCCTGAAATAAGATCGTTCCGGGTCCGGAAAGTTAATATCCAGCGCCGCTGACAATTCTGCGCATATGCGTTCTACCATAGCTGTACGCAGCATGATATTCTCATCCGAATCTGTTTTTAAATAGGAGAGAAGAGGATCCATAACATACCCGAGTCGTAGACGTGCCAGCGAAACGCAAATCTGAATCAGCAACTCCATATATTTGCTTTCCACCATGTTTTCCAGCCACTTTTCATGGGGCTGCCAGAGGGCCTTTTCCACGATCAGCAAGTTCCCTCTGCCAATCATCTCCAGCAATTTGTCGGAGACACGGGTCACAGAACGAACCTCTCCCTGGCTGGAAAACAGATCAGATTCATCCAAATGTTCGAGGGCCAGCTCGGAAATCGCCCGTCTTTTGTCTATCTCCCGTCCGGTAATCTCGACACCGTATCCCCGTCTGCGGACAAGCACGAGCCCTCGATCTCCGATCCAGTCTTGTAATTCGTCCAGATCATGACTGACCGTAGTTACCGTGACTTTCAGATCTGAAGCCAGCGCCAGCAGCTTGATCGGCTCCCGTGTATCCAGCAGCATGCAGAGAACCACGATCTTTCTCTCCTCAGCCGAATATTCGTCTGGATTCGTATGCAGCAATTGCTTTCGCAGGCATACAAGCTGAGCTGGGTCTGCATCTATACAGATACCAATCCCTGACTTTTTCTCCAGCTTCACCTCATGAGCTGCCAGCCAATGCTCGACTGCGCCCAGTTCTCGATGAACCGTCCTTGTGCTGACATTGATCTTCGTGGCAATTTCCCCGGCTGTAACCTCTTTGGACTGCTCCAGAAGATATTCCACGATGTCACGTTGTCGTTTCGTAATATTCATAAGCGCATACCGTTCCTTCCCAAGCTCATCCCTCCAGCAGGAGACGTGCACTGCATACAGTCCGCCTGACTATGACGGGGATTAAGAATCGGATTTCAGACGTTCAACCAGCGCTTCGTATTCAGGACTCTTCAGAAAATTGTCAATGGAAATGTGTTCAGCATTCGGGACTACTGTTTTAGCCCGGTCTGTCAACGTTTTTTGCGTAATGACAATATCCGCATCCTGTGGAATTTCACTGATTGCCGTATTCGTAACTGTTACGCCTACGCCCGCCTGCTTCATTTTTTTGCGTAAAATCGAGGCACCCATCGCGCTTGAACCCATACCTGCATCACAGGAAAAGACAATCTTGTTCACTTCGGATTTATCCTTGAGCGTTCGATCTGCGACAATCTCGGCAGCACGATCAGATTCGTGGTTATCTTCCATTACAGTGGCGTTAGCACTGGCACTCTTGCTTTGATTTTTCATATCTTTCAGGCGAGATGCAGCTTCCTCCAGCCCCTCTTCTTGTTGCTTACCTGTCTTGAGTAACACTGCTGCAACAGCAAAGGATACGACCGCAGCAGCGATCACCCCGCTCAGCATTGGCAAATATCCACCTTTTGGCGTCATTAGAAAATAGGCGATGATACTACCCGGTGAAGGAGCAGCAACCAGTCCGGCACCTGTCAACATGAAACAGAAGGTTCCCACAACACCGCCAGCTATAGCTGCAAGAATCAGAATCGGCTTCATCAAAATATAAGGGAAATAAATTTCATGAATCCCGCCGAAAAAATGAATGATGACTGCGCCAGGAGCTGACGACTTCGCAGAGCCTTTACCGAACAGACAGTAGGCCAGCAAAATACCAAGCCCCGGCCCAGGGTTGGATTCCAGCATGAACAGTACGGATTTGCCTGTTCTTGCAGCTTCCTCCAACGCAATCGGACTCAATACTCCGTGATTCAGCGCGTTGTTAAGAAATAATACTTTTCCGGGCTCAATAATGAGGTTGACAAGCGGCAAGAGTCCTGCATTTACGAGAAACTGTACCCCTGCCGACAATACTTGGCTGATGGTTTGAACGACCGGGCCAATCCCCACATGAGCGAGCAGTGCTAGAATGGCACCGATAATCCCGGCCGAGAAATTATTGACCAGCATTTCAAAGCCTGATTTGACTTTGCCTTCAATGGCCTTATCGAACTTCTTCAATATCCACGCAGCCAGCGGACCAGCTACCATCGCGCCCAGGAACATCGGGATATCGGCTCCTACTATGACACCCATCGTCATGATGGCACCGATCACACCTCCACGCTGTCCGTGAATCATCGTGCCCCCTGTATAACCAATCAGCAGCGGCAACAAATAATTTTTCATCGGATCAACCAACTGTGCAAAACCTTCGTTCGGGAACCATCCGGTCGGAATAAAGAGTGCCGTAATCAACCCCCACGCAATAAAGGCTCCCATATTGGGCATAACCATACCGCTAAGAAAACGGCCAAAACGCTGTACGGCGACACGAGTGCCTCCTTTTGAACTTGGCTTTGCGTCCAATGTACTCATATTCAAATCCTCCTTGTAGGTAAGCATCACTACCTTTTCTTAAAATTCATACTAAATGACAGCGCTATCTTCATCAACGAAATGAAAACGTACTTTCGTCATGAACGTTGATGACAACATTTAAATTTAAATTATCCAGGAAGATATTATACCTGCATAATTCTTCTTAATATGACCTGTAGCTATAGAAATTAGTCGAAAAACCGCGCTGGATTATGTATGATTCCTATATGGGGACAACCCTCTATATCAGAACAACACACGTAATTACGTTTGCAAAAAAAAGACAAAAAAATAGCCGCTACGTCAAATCATAGCGACCATTTTATACAAAAATCGAGCAAACTAACGATGCTCTTATTCAATTAAAAATCAATATAAAATTCCGAATAACACGCTATTATTTCATGCTGCATTGCTCTATTTATTACTCCGAAATCAACTGCTCATACTGATCCGCCGACAGTAGTTTGCCCAATGCTTCCTCCACATCTTTATCCATCTCTACTTCTACCATCCAACCTTTGTCATATGGAGATTCATTCACTAGCTCAGGTGTACCTTCCAGCGCTTCATTCACTTTTAATATGGTTCCCGTCACCGGAGCAAAAAGGTCGGATACCGTCTTCACCGACTCAATCGTACCGATCTCCGCTCCCTGCTCAATCGTTACTCCCGCCTCAGGTAATTCTACAAAAACAATATCACCCAGTTGGTGCTGTGCAAAGTCTGTAATACCAATCCGCACCGTTCCATTCTCTGTCCGCTGAACCCACTCATGTTCGTCTGTATACCAAAGTTGCTGCTTCACTTCACCCATTCTGTTCCCCTCACTTCCATATGAATAAAATCGCATTTGCTCACCTGTATTAGACAGGTTAAGATTATGACAATAAGAACACTCATGTCAATAATACTAACAAAAATACTTCATATCACCTCCTATAGCGCTCTATATAAAAATATAATAATTTATAACAAACGCTTACATATCCTTATTTATATATTAAATGTTTTTTCTATTGTTTTTGATGACATTTTTATTGACATTTTGAATGAATTTGCGTATTAATGGGTTATAGCAAATACTTTGGGAAACACCCGACAACTGCAAACGCGGATGAACGCAGAGGGAGAGACTGCCAAAAAGATTCGCATAGCTGTTGCCGCTTGTGAGACAGTTGTGCACGCGAATCGGATCAAGTTGTTATCTGCAAAGCCAGGTAATATACTGCTGATCCCGAAGGTAGCGCCGAAGGAGTAAGCCTGCATTGCAGGTGAATCTCTCAGGCAAAAGGACCTCTGCCGGACGCATCTCTGGAGAGCATTCGCTATTGGAGCGGATCACCCAAGAGGAAACCCGGTACATACCGGGGTAACTTTCTGGTATCAAGGACAGAGCTGAAAAAAGAGTATAGACTGCTGTCTATACGTTTTTTTCGGCCTGTCTTTTTTGTTTTGCCGATCACACCGGATAGGAGTGGAAACATGACTAATTTGCGAAAAACACCGCTATATTCGTCCTACGGGACGCAGTCTGGGGTTCGTTGTATTGACTTTGGCGGCTGGGAGCTCCCCGTTCAGTTTAGCGGTATCCAAAAGGAGCATGAGGCCGTCCGGCAACGTGCGGGTTTATTCGATGTATCGCATATGGGTGAGTTTTTGGTTGAAGGCAAAGAGGCCGAAGCTTTTCTACAAAGGGTGACCACGAATGATGTCAGCCAGTTGGAACCAGGTCAGGCACAATATTCACTCCTGTGTTACCCCGATGGAGGTGTAGTAGACGACCTGCTTGTTTACTGCAAAGGACCGGAGCGCTACATGCTCGTTGTGAACGCCTCCAACATTGATAAGGATTGGGATTGGTTACTTCGTCATGTACCTGCATCCGTTCACATGGAGAATGTGTCTGATGCAATAGCATTGCTGGCATTGCAGGGACCGGAAGCAGCACGTATTGCCGCAGCCGTGGCAGATACGGATATTACGAATCTGGCATCTTTCCACTTTCATGAGAACGTGCCATTGTTCGGAGCAAAAGCACTCGTCTCACGAACCGGATATACGGGCGAAGACGGTTTTGAATTTTATGTACCTGCTGCGGAAGCACCCGCCGTATGGGAGGGTTTGCTTCGTTCCGGTGAGTCGTATGGGCTGATTCCCGCTGGACTTGGTGCTCGGGATACACTACGCTTTGAGGCTCGGTTGCCGCTGTACGGACAGGAGCTATCTGCCACGATTTCACCACTTGAAGCCGGTCTAGGGTACTTCGTCAAGCTGAATAAAGGAGATTTTATCGGTAGAGAAGCACTGCAACGTCAGAAAGATCAAGGGATTCCTCGTAAATTGATCGGGCTGGAAATGATTGATCGCGGCATCCCACGCGCCCATTATCCGGTATTCGCAGAAGGACAACGCATCGGTGAGGTCACAACGGGGACTCAGTCGCCCACCTTGAAGCGTAATCTGGGCCTCGCCTTGGTGGACAGTCGTTTTAGCGCCCTCTCCACACCGCTGGAGGTTGAGATTCGTGGCAAACGCCTGCGTGCCGAGGTAGTGGCAGCACCCTTTTATAAACGCCCGCGCTAATCTTAAACTCTCTTCATTCCAATAAAGCAAACATGTCAGATATGAACTTCCGGGTTTTTCAGCTCACACTTTTTTATTAGCTAATTACGATTTAAAATTTTGCTTTTCGAAAGGAGCCAGAACCTATGAAGCAGCATCGTTATCTCCCTATGACTGAACAAGATCAAACCGAAATGCTGCGTGTGGTGGGTGTATCATCCATTGATGATTTATTCAGTGACATTCCAGAGGCCATTCGATATCAAGGGGAACTCCCTCTTTCTTCTCGACTCGATGAGAAAGCCTTAACCCGCCACTTGGCCGAGCTGGCTGGACACAACGCCAATACAGACACACATGCCAGCTTTCTTGGCGCAGGAATTTATGATCATCATATTCCGTCGGTCATCCAGCACATCACTTCACGCTCGGAATTCTATACAGCCTACACCCCCTATCAGCCGGAAGTAAGCCAAGGCGAGCTACAAGCCATTTTCGAATTTCAGTCGTATATTTGCGAATTGACGGGCATGGCTGTAGCTAATGCCAGCATGTACGACGGAGCGACTGCACTGGCGGAAGCGGGCTCACTGTCCGCCGCAGCTACCCGCCGTAAACAGCTTATCGTATCGAGGTCCGTCCATCCAGAGGCACGTCAGGTATTGGCAACCTATGCACGCGGATTGAATTTGGACATCGTGGAGATCGGCTGTTCGGACGGTGTAACGGATGCTGATGCGTTAGCGGCGGCCGTATCGGAACAGACCGCGGCTGTTTTGGTCCAAAGCCCCAACTTTTTCGGAGCCGTGGAAAATCTACAGCCGATGGCTGACCTCATCCATGCACACAAAGGTCTTTTGGTCGTCAGTGCCAACCCACTGGCACTTGGCTTGCTGGAGACACCCGGCAAACAGGGCGCGGATATTGTGGTAGGAGACGCGCAGCCACTTGGCATCTCCTCTTCTCTCGGCGGTCCGACCTGTGGATACTTTGCCGTTTCTCAGGCACATATGCGCCGTATCCCCGGCCGTATTGTGGGTCAGACCACTGATCGCAATGGTAAACGCGGCTTCGTGCTGACCTTGCAAGCGCGCGAACAGCATATCCGCCGCGAAAAGGCCACCTCTAACATTTGTTCCAATCAAGCGTTGCTAGCTTTATCTGCATCTGTATACTTGTCTGTTATGGGTAGACAGGGGATCAAGGAAGTAGCCGAGCTAAATTTGCATAAAAGCCGGTATGCTTTAGAGCAATTGCTGAGCTTGAAGGGCGTAACTGCCTCGTTTAACGCACCGACCTTTAACGAGTTTGCCCTGAGACTGCCTGAGGGTACAGATATGAGCAGACTCCAGGCCGAGCTGCTAGCTGCTGGATTTATCGCTGGCTACGATTTGGGCCGGGACTATGAGGAACTTGCTGGTCACATGTTGATTGCCGTGACGGAGCAAAGAACCAAAGAAGAGATTGACCAATTTGTGCACACCTTGGGGGGATTGCTATGACACATACCGGACAGGATCAGAAACAAGAGCTGTTAAAGGAACACGATCAAGCGCTCATTTTTGAATTGAGCCGTCCGGGTCGCATCGCCTATTCCCTTCCCGAGTGCGACGTTCCCCGTCGCCCGGTGGCAGAGCTTTTGCCAGACTATGCGCTGCGCAGCGAACCTGCAGCATTACCCGAGGTATCCGAAGTAGACGTTATTCGGCATTATACCGCCTTGTCCCGGCGCAATTTTGGCGTGGACAATGGATTTTATCCGCTCGGCTCCTGTACGATGAAATACAATCCGAAGGTGAATGAGGATGTCGCCCGATATACAGGCTTCGCCAAAATCCATCCATATCAGCCCGAGGAGAGCATCCAGGGTGCCATGGAGTTGCTGCATACGCTCCAAAATGATTTGGCTGCGTTAACTGGCATGGATGCCGTCACGCTTCAGCCCGCCGCGGGCGCCCATGGCGAATGGACCGGGCTGATGATGATTCGCTCATACCACGAAGCACGTAGTGAGCGACGTACCAAGGTGCTCGTGCCGGATTCGTCGCACGGAACGAACCCCGCCAGTGCAACCGTCGCAGGCTTCGAAACAGTCACCCTTCCTTCCACCCCTGAGGGGCTAGTGGATCTGGATGCGCTGCGTCAAGCCGTAGGCAACGACACTGCTGCGCTCATGCTGACCAACCCGAACACGCTTGGGCTGTTCGAGAAGCAAATCACTGACATTGCTGCCATCGTGCATGACGCGGGGGGTCTGCTCTACTATGACGGGGCGAACTCCAACGCCATCATGGGGATTACCCGTCCCGGAGATATGGGCTTCGATGTAGTGCATCTCAATTTGCACAAAACGATGAGTACCCCGCATGGTGGCGGTGGCCCCGGCGCTGGGCCTGTCGGCGTAAAGCAACGGCTCATCCCTTATTTGCCCAAGCCGCTTGTCGCACGGGATCCACAGGGGGTGTACCACTGGGACCGGGAACAGGGAGATTCTATTGGACGGGTTAAAGCCTTTTACGGGAACTTCGGTATTCTCGTCCGTGCCTATGCCTATATCCGTAGCTACGGTCCTGATGGCTTAAAGCGTGTATCGGAATGTGCTGTACTCAATGCCAATTACATGATGCATCGGCTCGCTCCATATTTTGATCTGCCCTACCCTGGACATTGCAAACACGAATTCGTGATGTCAGGGCGAGGCTTGAAAAAATTTGGAGTGCGCACGCTTGATGTAGCCAAACGTCTGCTTGATTTCGGCTACCATCCACCTACAATTTACTTCCCGCTGAATGTAGAGGAGTGCATCATGATCGAGCCCACGGAAACAGAAAGTAAGGAAACACTTGATGCTTTTGTCGACACTATGATTCATATTGCGCGGGAAGCAGAAGAGAACCCTGAGCTGGTGCTCAATGCACCATATACTACTCCAGTCACACGATTGGACGAAACTACTGCAGCCCGCAAACCTGTACTGAATTGCTCATGCAGTTGAAAACAAATTCTACTTAAAGGATGCAAAAAAGCCGGTATCTAATTAGATACCGGCTGCTGTATGTACACAGCAATTTTTTGTTGGAAAAAGATATAACCTTTGAAATGTAATACCCTTCCTTAGCCTTCGATGCTTTGAACCAATTCAACAACCTGTTCTGCTGTTTGCATGTCCAGAGCTTTTGTAGCCAGTTTTTCCATGTCCGCACGGGACAACTTGGAAATTTGACTACGTGCTGGCAGAATGGAAGTGGCGCTCATACTGAACTCATCAAGTCCGAGACCCAGCAGCAACGGAATTGCTGTTGTATCTCCTGCCATTTCGCCACACATACCAACCCAACGTCCTTCACGGTGAGCGGCATCAATAACCATTTTCACCAGACGCAGAATGGATGGATTGTATGGTTGATACAGGTAAGAAACCCGCTCGTTCATGCGATCCGCTGCCATTGTGTATTGAATCAGATCGTTTGTACCGATACTGAAGAAATCTACTTCTTTTGCGAATTGGTCAGCCAATACCGCTGTAGAAGGAATTTCTACCATGATGCCCAGTTGAATTTCTTCGGATACGGATACACCCTCAGCTACCAATTTTTCCTTTTCTTCCAACAAAACAGCTTTAGCTTCACGGAATTCGTTCAGCGTAGCAATCATTGGGAACATGATGCGCAAGTTACCATGCACACTCGCACGCAACAAAGCACGCAATTGAGTGCGGAAAATATCCTGGCGATCCAGACACAGGCGAATAGCACGGAATCCGAGGAACGGATTCATTTCTTTCGGCAGGTCCAGATAAGGAAGTTCTTTGTCACCACCGATATCCAAAGTACGGACTACAACCGGTTTACCTTCCATTCTTTCCAGAACAGTTTTGTACGCTGTATACTGTACTTCTTCGGATGGAAGCTTATCGCGTCCCATGTACAAGAACTCCGTACGGTACAAGCCAACGCCTTCACCACCGTTGTCCAGGACACCAGCTACATCATTAGGCGTACCAATATTGGCTGCCAGTTCGACATGGACACCATCGACAGAAACCGTAGCTTCGCCGCGCAGCTTGCGCCACTCTTCGCGTTGCTTGTCGTATGCCACTTGTTTAGCACGGTATTCTGCAACAATCTCTTCGGTAGGGTTCACGAATACGTGACCATCCAAACCATCAACGATAATCAAATCGCCGCTTTTAGCTTGAGACAATATATTTTTCGTTCCCACAACTGCAGGAATTTCAAGTGAGCGAGCCATAATAGCCGAATGCGAAGTACGTCCGCCGATATTCGTTGCAAAACCTTTAACAAATTCACGGTTCAGCTGAGCTGTGTCGGAAGGTGTCAAATCTTCTGCAAGCACAATCGTTTCTTCGGCAATTTCTGCAGGACTAACAAAATGAACACCAAGCAGGTGATTCAGGATCCGCTTGGTTACATCACGCATGTCCGATGCGCGTTCTTGCAAATAGGCACTTTTCATGTTTTCAAACATGGAAATGAACTGTGTAGCTACTTCATTCAAAGCATAGTCAGCATTAAGCTGCTCGTCTCTGATTTTAGCTTTAACCGGATCGATCAATTCAGGGTCATTCAAAATGAGCAGGTGAGATGCAAAAATTTCTGCTTTTTTCTCTCCCAGTTCCTTAAGCGTTTTCTCCTTAATCGATTCCAATTCGGTTTGAGATTGTGCCAAAGCCGCATCCAATCTTGCGATTTCAGCTTCAACATCACCAACCGCGCGTCTCTCTACAGCGTAATTCGGATGCTCCAAGATAAACGCCCGGGCAATGGCTATGCCTGCCGAAGCGGCAATCCCAGAAATCTTAAGCATGAACTTCGCCCAGCCCTTCGTTGACGATTACATTTTCAAGAGCTTTCAGTGCTTCGGCAGCTTCAGCGCCTTCGCAGATAATGTTAATAGTATCGCCTTGTTCCAGACCCAGAGACAATACACCCAGAATGGATTTCAAAGTTACTTTTTTACCGTTAGCTTCGGCAAAAGATTCAGCACCGCTGAATTTGTTAGCTGTATTTACCAGCGCAGTTGCAGGACGTGCATGGATACCGTCTTCATCCGTAATTCTAAAAGTTGTTTGCATAATTTGTTCCTCCCACTTTCCTAAAGATAATATTTGTTTACACGCAGTATACCGAATAATTGATCAGACGGCCTAAGCCGCCTAATCAACTAATCCGAAACACATAGAGTTTATTTTATCGTAATTATACCATCTTCGCCAGCCTTCAATACTCCAGTTTTGTTTAAAGTTACCGAAGAACCTTCAGGAAGGTTAGTAAAAATGACAGGTGAGATGATGGATTTAGCGTTTGCCTTCACGTATTCCAGGTCTACTTTCATAATAGGCTGGCCAGCTGACACAAGATCGCCTTCGTTCACCAAAACGTCAAATCCTTGACCTTTAAGCTTCACTGTATTCACCCCGATATGAACAAGCACTTCTTTACCGCCATCGGATTGGATACCAACCGCATGCTTGCTCGGGAATACATTGAATACTTTGCCGTAAACAGGGGACACAATCGTTCCATCATTTGGCACGACCGCAAAGCCGTCACCTGTCATACGTTCTGCAAATACCGGATCGGGAACCGTCGAGATATCAACCAATTCGCCGTTAACAGGCATTACAATATCTTCTACAATAATGGTTTGTTGTTCTTCTCCAGCTTCCTTCTCCTCTTGTGGAGCAGGTTGCGCCGGAGCTGGTGCAGGTGTACGTCCAGCCATGATATCAGCCATTTGAGATTTAATGGTGTCGGAACGTGTACCGAAAATTGCCTGTACATTGTTACCGACTTCAAGGACACCCGATGCGCCAAGTTGTTTCAGACGAGCTTTGTCAACGTTTGATTTCTCATTAACCTCGATCCGAAGACGTGTGATACAAGCATCCAGATGCTTGATATTCGATGAACCGCCGAAAGCTGCCAAAATGTTGTGTGGGAGCTCATCACTACTACCAGTTGCTGCGCCATCCACATTTTCTGTGGCTTCTTCACGCCCTGGTGTTTTCAAGTTGAATTTCCGTATGATGAATCGGAATCCGAAGTAATAAATAACTGCCAAAATCAGACCGACGATGATTACATACCACCAAGGCGTACGGGTTGGAATAATCCCGAAAATCAGGAAGTCAATAAATCCGCCTGAGAAGGTCATACCGATTTTGACATGTAAAATTTGCATGGTCATAAATGACAGACCTGCGAATATACAGTGTACTGCAAACAGCAGTGGAGCTACGAACAGGAAGGAAAATTCCAGTGGCTCCGTAATACCTGTCAAGAACGAAGTCAATGCTGCTGAACCCATAATACCTGCTACATATTTTTTGTGTTCTGGTCTTGCTTCATGGTACATCGCAAGCGCTGCTGCTGGCAAACCGAACATCATGAATGGGAATTTACCCACTTGGAACGTACTTGCTGTCAAAGCCACTCCGTCGCGAAGCTGGCTGAAGAAGATCTGCTGGTCACCGTGAACAGTTTGACCTGCTTTGTTAACATATTCACCAAACTCAAACCAGAACGGTGAATACCAAATGTGATGCAAACCAAATGGAATCAGCGCGCGTTCGATAACCCCGAACAGGAACGCCGACAAAGTCGGGTTGGAATACACCATAAAGTGAGATACTGCGTTAAGTCCTTGTTGAACTGGAGGCCAGATCAGAACCAGTGCTAGTCCGACAATAAGTGAGGATACCGCCGTTGCAATTGGAACGAAACGCTTACCCGCGAAAAAGCCCAGATACGAAGGAAGCTCAATTTTGAAAAAGCGGTTGTACATGGCTGCGGCCAGTATACCGATGATTATCCCGCCGAACACCCCGGTTTGAAGCGTTGGAATTCCCAACACGTTCGCATAACCCGGTATTTTTTGAGCAATCAGACCAGGTGTGACACCCACGGCTGTACCCAGAGTAATGTTCATAACGAGGTAACCGATGATGGCAGCCAGACCTGCTACACCTTCACCGCCCGCCAGACCGACGGCTACGCCGACTGCGAACAACAGTGCCAGATTATCAAAAACGATTTGTCCGGCATTCATCATGATCGTCGCAACCGATTGAACCCAGCCCGCATTTAATGCCGGAATATACTGGAGAAAATCAGGATTGACCAGCATGTTACCGATACCCAATAAAAGCCCCGCAGCTGGCAAAATCGCTACAGGAAGCATTAATGCTTTACCGACACGCTGTAAAACGCCGAAAAGCTTTTTAAACATACCTTCCACATCCTTCTCTGAAATTTAGAACAGAGGCAAAACAACAAAAAAGGCATGAGCCGATTTAAGTATGTTTGAAAACAACCTTGGGATATAGCTTACCCCAGTAGGCTGTAAACAATCATAACTTAAAACAACTCATGCCTGATCGAATCAGTAACACGTTAAATGTTCAGTTGTTGTCTTCCTCATTGCAAAATTGATTATAGCACCCCACTAAATGCGAGGCAATACTTTTTTATTCCGGTTTTATCACTTTTTGTTGCTCCCCCTGCTCTTTGCGTTGGGACAACCGCTGCAGATGCATTGTCAAATAACTAACCTCAGCCGGATAAACAGGTTTACGTAGCCTTTTCTCCATAATCTTCGTCAGTTTCCAGGACAGCATATACATTTCTGGATATTCTTCATTCAAAAGCTTGTCCAATCGATAAATCTCCTGCACAATCTCTCCCCGGCGCACACGTTCAATCGCAAACCTCAGATGAGTCAGCAGTCGAGAATAATCAAGGGATTGGAGAGGAATTCGATAATCCAGTGTCGTCTCGACAACCTGAACCATATCAGCAATCAGACGAGAATCCTTCCTAACCTCGGAAATATGCTGGTTTGTCATGGCGCTATAAATATGCAGGGCCACGAATCCGATTTCATCTTCTCCCAGATCTACATTCATCTTATCCCTGATTAAAGCAACAGCCTGCTCAGCCATCTTGTATTCCTGAGGATATATTTCCCTAGTCTCATACAAAAACGGATTATGAATCGTAATTCCCTGTTTATGACGGTTGATGGAAAAAGCGATATGGTCAGTTAAAGCAATCAGAATGTGCTCATTTAGAGGCTTCTTTGCTTGAAGCTGAACAAGATGAAGCACCTCACCGATGACCTCGATGAGCTTTTCATCCAGCTCAGGAAGCAACCGTTTGTATTGCTCCTGTTCTTCATGGCTTTTTAATATAAATAATTTTTCAACTGAATCCAACGGCATAAGATCGCCGGGTCTGCGATTGAAACCGATTCCTTTTCCAATCACGACAACCTCATCATGCTCGGGGTGCATTCCTATAATCACATTGTTATTCAGCGCTTTGGCCACTTTTAGGCTGCTCACATCCGCACCTCTTTTATCAGAACCTTGATCCTAAGAATTATAGCATGAAGCTCAGAGGAATCCACGTTAAAGTACCAAATATTCGGCTAAAGGTCAATAAAAAGAAAACGCTTTTCATCACATTGCCGGAAAATGCTGTGATGAAAAGCGGTCTTTTGGTTAGGGATAGAAGCTCCCAAAGACTTATCGTTATTCTTTATCTGTTAGTGCTGCCTCCACCGAGGCTGGAAGAGGCTGCTTGTTCGCTTCACCGGAGGACGGCACGGAATGAAGGCCTTTTTTCCCAGTGGTAAGCCCCTTGATTAACTGTTCCACATCAATACCGGATACACTCTTCAGCATCTCGGGCGCCGTAGCCATCAGTTCGGTGACATAATTACTGACACGCGCTGCTCCTTCTCCTTTTCCTGTATCAACTACGGTGAGTTTATCAATGGACGCAATCGGTTCGGCAATACGTCCAGCCAGCTCAGGCAACATTTTTACGATAATATCAAGCACGGCAGCCTCTCCAAACTTCTGGAACGCCTCCGCCAGTTTTTCCTTGGCCTCCGCTTCTGCAAGTCCACGCAAACGGATGACATCTGCGTCTGCCGTACCTTTGGCGCGTTCGGCATCCGCTTCTGCTTGCCCGTTTAGACGTTTTTGTTCAGCTGACGCTTTAGCCTGTGTCTCAATCGAGTATTGCAGTGATTCAGCCTCACGCATTTTACGCGATTTATCTGCTTCCGCCGCTTGTTCGACCGCATACCGATCGGCTTCTGCCTTCTTTTTCACTTCCGCATCATATTGCTTTTCACGTACCTGTATTTCCTTGGATTGAAGGTCAATTTCCCGTTCTTTGCGCACCAGCTCGACCTTCATCTGCTCCTCGACGGCAGTCTGCTTGGCACGGGCCTCCTGGATGTGATAAGCCTGATCGGCTTCTGCCTTCGCTGTATCCTGTTCTTTTTTAAACGAAGCCACTTTCAGTTCTTTCTCTTTGGCTGCCTCGGCAATGTTGGTATCTCGCAGCAGTTCGGCCTTCTGGCCCTCCTGTTCTGCACGCGCCTTCTGAATCCGGGCATCCCGCACAGCTTCGGCTTCCGCAATCTCAGCATCCCGTTTCACAGCGGCAATTCTCGGCTTACCAAGCGCATCCAGATATCCGTGCTTATCACGCACATCTTTGATGGTGAAGGAAACGATTTGCAAGCCCATCTTTTTCAGATCACGAGCAGCCACGCCCTGTACTTCCTGCGCAAACCGATCCCGATTACGATATACTTCCTCCACTGTCATCGAGCCGAGGATTGCGCGTAAATGCCCTTCCAGCACTTCCTGAGCCTCTCCCCTAAGAGCCTCCAGTGGCTTCCCGATGAACTGCTCGGCTGCTGTAGCCACATCTTCAATAGAACTGCCGACCTTGATGATCGCCACACCATCCGCAATCACGGGAACTCCTTGCTCCGTATACACTTCCGGTGTGGTTACGTCCAGTTTATGGGACAACAGAGAGATGAATTCGGACTGCTGGAAAATAGGCCAAATGAAGGCCCCCCCGCCGCGTACAATTTTAATTTTACGTCCAGAGTCATCCTCGGAAATATTTTTATTTCCCAGAAAAGAACCCGTCACGATCATCCCTTCATCCGGCCCTACCGTTTTGTAGCGGGCCCAAAAAGCGATCCCTAATATGACGATAACGATAACAACAATCCCAGGGACCAGCACAATATCTTGCAAATTTGACACTCCCGATCACGCTCCCTTCAAGTTAAGCGATTGCGCCGTCTAGGTGTCCAGGTACGCTACGCGGACGACGCCCTCTGCGACCTCAACCACGACGATACGGGTTCCCGCAGCAAGCGGTTTGTGATCAAAGCTCGATGCTGTATGTATGGTGTTGCCTGCACCCAAGCGGATCATAACCTCCCCGTAACCAACCTCAGGAACAGGAATGGTGACCTCACCAATCCGGCCAGTCAGCTCACGCATGGAGAAGCCGCTGGATACCTCCGAATTCGCCATGGGTTTGATAAACGCAAAGAACACGAGTATTCCGATGACAAACGAAATCCCTAAAGCAAGCACGACGACCCATCCCGTGCTCAGCCCGGTATACTTTGTCAGCAGTACTCCAGCTCCGCCAAAAGCGGTCATGGCTCCAAGTAAAACGACAGGTCTGAACCAGTCAAGGCCCGGCAGCTCCAATGCACCATCCAGCCAACTACCGAGTACATCCCCGATCAGCACACTGACCACGGTAAAGATAGCGCCCCCTGCCAATAGCCACCAAAATATGGTTTCCATGCGACTCCTCCTTCCATGTACCTTTTCAGTCTGGTTTCCAGTCTATAACTATGTTTACGTATTCAACCTAAAAAAGTTTCAAAATTTTCCTCCAATATCCCAAATCAAACCCAAAAAAGCACGTTCGTACGTCTAATGACGCACAAACGTGCTTTAAATGATACAAATGTCGTTTTACAGGGATGCTTTGTAAATTTCGACTACATCTTCGCGATTGAGCTTGTTAAAGCCACCAAAAGATCCGAATTTCACAGCTTTATCAGCCATAACATCGATTTTGGACGCATCAATCTCGTAATCAGCCAGACGGTTTGGTGCACCAATCGAGTTCCAGAAATCACGCAACGCCTGAATACCTTCCAGCGCCACTTCCTCATCACTCTTGCCTTCTGGGTTTACATGGAACACATTGACAGCCAGTTGTTTGAAGCGTTCAGGCTTCACATGCAGATTGTGTTTCATCCAGTTCGGGAACAGAATAGCCAGTCCTCCACCATGTGGAATATCATAAACAGCAGACACCGCATGCTCGATATTGTGAGTAGCCCAGTCACCTGTCAGCCCCATGTTCAGGAAGCCGTTCAGCGCCATCGTACCACAATACATAATTGTTTCACGCAGCTCGTAGTTTTCCAGATCGTTGACCAGACCTGGAGCCGCGTCCATTACCGTACGCAAAATCGTTTCGCACCAGCCAAGTTGGACCGGAGTATTGGATTCCAGATGGAAATAATGCTCCAGCGTGTGTGACATCATATCTACGATTCCGTAAACCGTTTGATTTTGCGGCAGTGAGTATGTGTTCACTGGATCAAGAATAGAAAACGCAGGGAACGCAAATACGCTGCCCCAGCCCAATTTTTCCTGTGTTTTTTCATTTGTAATAACAGAACCCGCATTCATTTCAGAACCAGTGGCTGCCATAGTTAAAACCGTACCTAATGGCAATGCTGCCTGTGGTGCCGCTTTACGCTCTGCAAAATCCCACATGTCGCCATCATATTTTGCACCAACAGCAATGGCTTTGGAACAATCCAGCACACTACCGCCTCCTACAGCCAGAACGAGGTCGATTTGATGTGTTTTACACAATTCCACGCCTTTATGTACTGTAGATAAGCGAGGATTCGGTTCCACACCAGCCAGTTCCGTTACCTCTGCACCGATTTCACCAAGCAAACCTATTACATTATCATACAAGCCGCTGCGCTTAATGCTGCCGCCGCCATATACAAGCAATACACGTTTACCATATTTAGGAACTTCACGCTCGAGAGCCTCCAATTGTCCTTTACCGAAGATCAATTGTGTAGGATTATAAAATTCGAATGCTTTCATCGCAAACGCTCGCCTCCAATAGTTCTAAAGTTTAATATTAAGAAACTACTCTATTATAACCTTTTCGGTTACAGGAAACAAATCTGCTTTGTTTTCAGAAAAAAACCACACTCCTTGAGGAGCATGGTTCCATGTCATATCTTGGGAGGGTTCTCGTAGTATAGTATGTGCTTCGCAAGCAATTTTATTCTCCCAAAGTATATCCCAATTGTTTCATAAAACGACCAAAGGCCTGCTGTCCGGACGGATTCCGTTTATATACTCCTGCATGCTCTAAAATTTCACTGAATTTCAGTCCAACCTCATTTTGTATGGTACGAACAGCCGTCTCCTTGTCAGGCAAACGACCGAACCGAGTGTTTAACTGGTAAATCCAGTCTGCATGCTTAAACAGCGGATGTCCTTCTTGCTGTACAGCCACAGCCAGTTTGTCATCCCCACACAAAATATCTGCAATTCCATCCAGTTCATCCTTGAGCCGCCCCGGTAATATGGCAAGTCCCATAACTTCGATCAGACCGATATTTTCCTTCTTGATGTGATGCATCTCGCGGTGAGGATGAAAAATACCTTCCGGGTACTCTTCACTCGTTCGGTTGTTGCGCAGTACGAGATCCATCTGATACCTGCCTTCGGAATCACGGCGCACAATCGGCGTCACAGTATTATGCGGAATCGTTTCCCCCTCTTGCTCTGTATGAGAGAGGACATCAGCTACAGGATCACTATAAGCTTTCCAGGCTTCAAAAGCAGCATTTCCCGCTTCCAACAGCGCCTCGGCATCTGTTGACGTAAAACGGATGACCGACATCGGCCAATTTACAATCCCTGCTGTAACCTGCGGGAACGCTTCATTATGGTATACGCCGTCCACACCCGCTTTTTCAATTGGGAATGTATGACGACCACCCTGAAAATGATCATGGGTCAGAATCGATCCGCCGACAATCGGCAGATCCGCATTGGAGCCAATAAAATAATGCGGAAACGCTTTCGTAAAGGCCAGTAATCGGCGCAGTGTATCCTTCGTGAGCTTCATCGGTACATGATTATGATGGAACACGATGCAATGCTCGTTGTAATACACATAGGGTGAATATTGAAAAAACCACGGTTCCCCATTCAATTCCACCGGAATGATACGCAAATTTTGACGGGACGGATGATTTACTCTTCCTGCATATCCAACGTTTTCACGGCATAATTGACACTTGGGATAAACAGGCGGCGGCAAAAGCTTCGCCATCGCAATTTCCTTGGGACTTTTTTCTGGCTTGGACAAATTAATCGTAATTTCCATATCTCCGTAAGATGTCGACTGATTCCAGTACACATTGCTGGCAACCCGATCCATTCGGATGTAGTTCGAATCGATAGATAATTGATAAAAAGCATCAGTCGCCGCCTCTATGCCACGTTCAGCCTCCGTTTGATGAAAGTCACGGATGACTTCAGATGGTCTCGCCATCAGTAGTCCCATAATTTTGGAATCCAGCAAATCACGATACGTATCTGTGTTTTCGGGGATAAGGCCTATGGCAAAACCATAATCTATCAATACATTAAGCACAGGCTGGAGGGCTTCAGGGGCCATAATGCCCCCTACATCCCTACCTGAATAAGGCTCGGAAAAACCAAACTGATCCAATAACAAATTACGGCTGTAATCTGTGTCTTGCGGACCGACCAAGCCCTTATTTTGTGCGAATGCAACCAGTTGCTCCACCGCATATAGAGCCGACTGCTGTACAGTTTCGTCGATGTCATGGGCCAGATGCCGGGAATGTTCCCGGCCTTGGCCTTTATCTGCAGATTGGCGCTCGCTCATATGTCATCGTCTCCCGTCTATTCGTCGCCGTAGCCGTGAGGGTGCGACTGATGCCATCCCCATGCTCCGCTAATAATATCCTCCAGTTGGGTACGCGCTGGACTCCAGCCCAACACCGAACGAGCCTTGTCAGAAGATGCAACCAATATCGCTGGATCGCCTGCGCGGCGAGGTTCTGTCACAACTGGAATCTCGAGCCCGGTGACCTTGCGTGCTGTCTCAATTACTTCTTTCACAGAGAAGCCCTGTCCGTTGCCCAGATTGAACACGTTGCTGTCATTGCCTTCGCGCAAATAATTTACTGCACGCACATGAGCATCCGCCAGATCACTTACGTGAATGTAATCCCGAACACATGTGCCGTCAGGTGTCGCATAGTCCTCACCAAACACAGCGATGTGTGGACGCTGTTTCAAGGCTGTCTGGAGCACCAATGGGATCAGATGACTTTCTGGTCGGTGATCTTCGCCGATCTTGCCGCTCTCATGCGCACCAGCCGCATTAAAATACCGTAAAGACACATATTTGATGCCTAAAACTTTATCAAACCACGACATCATGCGCTCCATCATCAGCTTTGTTTCACCATACACGTTGGTTGGCTCTGTACGGTCACCCTCTTCAATCGGCACCTTTTCCGGTTCGCCGTAGGTAGCCGCAGTAGAGGAAAATACAATTCGGCGCACTCCGGCATCTTTCATCGCCTCCAACAAGCTCAGCGTGCCAAATACATTGTTGTCGTAATATTTACCAGGATTTTGCATACTTTCTCCAACCAGCGAGTTGGCTGCAAAATGGATAACTGCATCGATACTATTTTCAGAGAACAGTTTGGACAGTAATTCTTTATCCCTCAAATCCCCTTCATACAACTTGCCCCCAAGCAACGCTGCTTTGTGCCCTGTTTGCAAATTATCCAGCACCACAACTTCTTCTCCCAGATTCAACAATTCTGCTACGGTATGTGAACCGATATATCCAGCTCCACCTGTTACTAAAATGGCCATGTTATTCGTCCTCCTTCAGTTCTTTAACTCCGTCTCCTGCCTTGCATACATAAAAGCTGGCTTCCAGCCCTGTGCGGGTCTGATAAGCTTCGCCGACTTCCTTCACAAAACGTTCAACATCGTCCTCATGAACCAACGAAACCGTACACCCTCCAAATCCAGCTCCCGTCATACGAGCACCCAACGTGCCAGGAATGCGTCGGGCTTCTTCAACCATGACGTCCAGCTCCGTGCAGCTGACCTCATACAAATCGCGTAATGAATCATGAGAAGCATTCATTAACTGACCAAAAGCTGCAAGTTCATTCGCCGCGAGAGCATCGACAGAGGCCAATACACGAGCGTTTTCCTCCACCACATGCTGTGCCCGCCGACGCACTGTTTCGTCCGTGATGTGGTGCTGAAGCTCTCCGAAACGCGTCTCATCCAGCTGAGCGAGGTATTCCAGTGACGGCTCCTGCTGCTGCAAAATGGACAGTGCTTCGGCACATTGGCTACGACGCTCGTTATAGGCCGAGTCCACCAAACCGCGACGCTTATTTGTATTGCCGATCACCAACTTATAATCTCCCGTACGGAATGGAACTTTGCGGTAATCCAACGTATCGCACATCAGTAGAATGGCATGATCAGCTGCTCCGTTCGCTACAGCGAACTGGTCCATAATGCCGCAATTGACACCAACGTAATTGTTTTCTGCTCGCTGGGACAACAAAGCGATTTCGACCGTATCTGTTTTCTGTTTTTCAATAGTGAGGAACGCGTATCCTGTAACAACCTCAATGGAGGCTGAAGAGGATAATCCAGCACCGTTCGGTATTTCTCCGTGATAGAGCAGATCATATCCCTTAGACGGATAAACTCCCTTATCAGCTAGCTCTACCAACACGCCCACCGGATAGTCCACCCACTCATCCGTTTTGTTTTTACCTATTTCTCCGCGGGAGATAGATACTTCATACGACAGGTTTGTCGAAGCAAAATGAATCTCATCATCATTACGCGCACGAAGGATCAGCGTCGTTCCAAATTCCAGCGCAGCCGGGAGTACATAACCACCATTATAGTCGATATGCTCTCCAATCAGATTGACACGTCCAGGTGCATGAAATATCCGCAGTTCATTGCTGCTTTCACCATATTTTTTAATAAAATGTTTCTTTAATTCAGTAGAGTTCATATCCGCATCCACCTCGTATACCGTTAGTAAAGGCCACCTGATTTCCCTGTAACATCTTAATCAGGTTGACATCTCTTATGATTTCAGTATAAATGAAAGCGTCACACAATGTAATGCATCCATGTGTTTAAGCTATGGATAAATGTGACTTGGATATGTACAATGTAAGTATACCGCATACGCTAAACTATTCACAAATGCAGGAAGGATGACCCTATTTTGCAAGCGCATTCATATAGTTATGCTGTCGCCTCTAATCCAGTGTTTTATGAAAATAGCCCACTGCATGTGCTTTTTGCAGGAGAGAGCCAAACCAAATCCGGTCATGCCGTAGGGCCGAAAATCTATGATTACTATCTGCTTCACTTTGTAGAATCGGGCAAAGGCATCTTCCGAACGGAACAGCACACATATCAGCTTGAAGAAAACGATTTTTTCCTTATCCATCCTGGTCAGCTGGTGAGCTATACCTCTGATGAAGAGGAACCTTGGCGTTATCGTTGGTCTGCGTTTACCGGACACCATACTGAGCAGGTGGTGCATGGGGCAGGGTTGCGTGTTCACCAGCCTGTCTTCCATGCTTCCGGTCAAAGTCCCATCCCCGGTTATTTGAAACAAATGCAATTGGCCTTTTATAGCAGAAAATCTAGTTCTCATTTATCAGCCTTGGGCTATTTGTATCTGATTATGGGGGAAGCAGGCAATTACCTGAGCGACTGGACTGATCCGTCCGGGGCGGATTCGCAAATTCAACGTACAGTCAAGCAGATGGTGCAATATATGTCCACTCAGTACGCACATCCCGTTTCCATTGAGCAAATGTCTGAAGGACTTGGTTATAACCGTGCGTATTTGTCCCGGATATTCAAAAAGGAAACGGGCATCTCCCCCGTCACCTATCTGCTTAAGCTAAGAATTGACAAATCACGTCAACTGCTGCGTGAGCGTCCTGAACTATCGGTAGAGCAAGTGGCCGCTTCGGTCGGACTAACTGATGCCTTATATTTCTCACGTCAATTCAAGCGCTTCTGTGGTCAGTCTCCAACCGAGTACCGAAGCAAGGTTAAGCAGTATCCACAGTCGTAAAACAGACTTAAACAGCCCGCATCCTTCAAACGGATACGGGCTGTTAATTTATATTGTATGAGAGAGCACGAAATTAGGCCGATGACTACAAATTAACTTTCGCCATTAGGCTGTGCCGCCGTCCTGTCAGTTCCCGGCATTCAGAATCGAATCAATCCGATCCAGTTCCTCCTGAGAAAAGTCCAGATTGGATAAGGTAGCAACATTTTCTTCAATTTGGCTTACACGGCTTGCCCCAATCAAGACAGAGGTCAGACGTTCGCCGCGCAGAGCCCAGGCCAGCGAGAATTGAGCCAAACTTTGTCCGCGTGCAGCAGCCATCTGATTCAGGGCGCGTACCTTGCGAAGTGTCTCTGGCGTCACATGGTTCTCATTCAGGAAAACCGATGTACTCGCTGCACGTGAATCCTCAGGAATTCCGTTCAAATATTTATTGGTCAGCAATCCCTGCGCCAGCGGGCAAAAGGCAATGCTGCCTACCCCGTTTTCGTCCAGTACATCTTGTAATCCATTTTCAATCCAGCGGTCAAGCAAGGAGTATTTCGGCTGATGAATCAGAAGCGGTGTTCCCAGTTCCTTCAGAATGCGAGCTGCTTCCGCTGTTTGCTCCGCACTATAATTGGACACACCCACATACAGCGCTTTGCCAGAACGTACGATATGATCCAGTGCTCCCATCGTTTCTTCCAGCGGCGTATCAGGATCAAATCGGTGAGAGTAGAATATATCGACATAGTCCAGCCCCATCCGCTTCAGGCTCTGATCCAGACTAGATATCATATACTTGCGAGATCCCCAGTCTCCATAAGGCCCTGCCCACATATTGTAGCCCGCTTTGGTGGAGATGACCAACTCATCCCGGTACGGTTTCATATCACTGGCTAAAACTTGTCCAAAAAATTCCTCAGCTGATCCCGCAGGAGGGCCATAGTTATTAGCTAAATCAAAATGCGTAATTCCCAGATCAAAGGAGCGGGTAATCATGCTACGGCCATTCTCCGCGTTGTTAATCCCGCCAAAATTGTGCCACAAGCCCAGCGAAATAGCGGGCAGTTTTAGACCTGATCTCCCTGTACGGTTATATTTCATACTTTCATAACGATCTTCGCCAGCTAAATAAACCATGCTATCCCAGCCTCTCTCGAAACATTGTAATGTCCATCACAACATCATCATAGCGCTTTTATCCAGGCGTTGACAAGAAAACGATTACAAACCTAATTGATGAGCAAGTTTTTCCATAACTTTACCGATTGGATCAGTGATTAAAAGATCCGCCTTATGATCATACGAGGTCGGATCTGTATTCAACAGCACCGTATGTTTACCACGAAAATAAGTAATCAAGCCCGCAGCGGGATGTACTGTCAGCGACGTTCCTCCAATTAACAGCAGATCAGCCTGCGAAATAGCCTGAACGGATTGAATAAGGGTATCCTGATTCAGCTCCTCCTCATATAAAACGACATCCGGTTTGATAATTCCTCCATCTATCGGACATTTGGGTACAACCTCAGAGCTGTTCATCACTTCATCTAGACTGTAAAAGCGTCCACATTCCATACAGTGGTTGCGATGCACCGAGCCATGAAGTTCTAGTACATTCACACTACCTGCAGCCTGATGTAAACCGTCAATATTTTGGGTCACAACCGCTTTTAGACGGCCTTGTTTTTCCAATGACGCGAGGAAATGATGACAACCGTTCGGCTCCGCATCGGGATGCAGCATTTTGCTGCGATAGAAGTCGAAGAACACCTCAGGATGCTTCACAAAAAATGAACGGCTCAGCATAACCTCAGGGGAATAAGGCAATTTCTCCTCACTTTGATACAGGCCTGCTGCCGAACGAAAATCCGGAATACCGCTTTCCGTCGATGTGCCTGCTCCGCCGAAAAAAACAACATTCTGCGATTGCTGTATCCATTCCGCCAACGTATTAACTTTCATACCCTACGCACCTCCAGTTCTTCATATCCACGAACAACCTTATCCGCATCCAGTAAATGACCAGAACGTTCTGCTTCTGGCGCAAATCCAATAGCGAGCCGCACTCCGGCACGCTTGCCCATCTGCATGTCCCCATTACTGTCTCCGATGACTACCACGTCCGCCGGCGACAATCCTAGTAATGCGCAGGCTTTTTCAGCCATTTCCGGGTCAGGCTTACCGTATGTAACCCTATCATGTCCGATAATCTCGTCAAAATAAGATGTCAGCCCCATCCACTCCAAATGCTCCTGTGCAGCCTCGGTACTGTCAGAGGTCACAACTGCCAGCTTCAGCCCGGCATGGCGGCTTTGCTCCAGCAATGTCCGCAATCCTGGAAACACCTTCGCTGCCCGATGTCGCCGAATATCAGCCATCGCCGTTTTATTAAAGTCGTGGACAAGCCGCACAGCCTCATTCCACGGTACACCAGCAGTATAAAGCTGCCAAGCCAGTACCCCTGTACTTTCGTCCACCGTCCCCATGGCCAGCGGGCCAGAAGGATCGTAACCGATCACACGCCCCTCCTGATCGTGAACAGTACCTAGAACGGTACCTTTTTCCACCGTAAAACCAGCACCCGCCACGGCAAGATGCTGCTCCATCATATCCAGTATAGAACGAGCCCAGGGGCCCCACAACTGAATAAAATCCAGCAACGTTCCATCTTTATCCAATAAAATACCACGGCATGGGTACCGCTCCCCCTGCACGATCAGCTCAGACATGCAGCATACCTCCTTTACTGATTCTTAGGAGCCACATCCACACTTTCTTTCATCCAGTCCTGTAAAGCCGTTACCGTCTGATTCCATTGCTCGACAGCACTAATTTTTGCAGGATTATCCCCTTTTTGGGCACCATAACTGCCGAATTGAGCATGATTACCCCCTTCGACTGTAAAATACAGCGTGTTGGATGGTAAATAAGTTCTACCACTTTGGACATTTTCCATCTGGACGACTCCATCATCACTTCCCAGTAGAGAAATAACAGGCAGATTTTTATCCTTTAAATTTCCTTTGTTATCCGGGTAGGAGGCAAGGAAAAATACACCTTTGACCTGATCAGGATGCGCAGCTGCATATCGGGCCGCCATCACTCCACCTAACGAATGACCTCCAATAACAAACGCTTCTTTCGGATATGCCTTTAGCACTTCATTCGCTAGATCCGGGGAGATCAATGCAAGGTTCAGTGGCATTTTTGCAATGATCACATGATGACCCTTTTCCGCCAGACGGCGCGCCAAGGGCGCATAACTTTCGGGCTTCACCAACGCCCCTGGATACAAAATGACTCCAGTTCCGCTTCTTTTTACAGGCTCAAAACCAACCCAATGTTCTTGTTCATTTACTTTTACAGCATCCGCTACTTCGGCTAATGCAGCAGCCGCAGTCTCGTCAGGCTGATAAGGCGTAAATATCTTCCATGCTCCCCACCCTGCGATCAGTGCAATAACAATCAGGACGCCTAACAGAACTTTCCATATTTTCCGAGGACCACGTGTCCCATATGAGTTGTATGATCTTCTTGTTCTTCTTCTCATTTTAAAAGTTCCTTTCGCCTTTTGTAACTCGTAATTTGTAATTTGAATATAAAATATGCCGCTGTATTCATCAGCGTAACTAGCCTTGTTAGGGTAACATCGTTGTACATACAGGGTCAAATCAGCATACATTTCCAGGTATTAGCCCATCTTTGTCCGGTGTTCAAGCATTCGCCACACAATAAGGACATGGTAGCGCTTACTATTGTGAAAAAAATCACAATGATAAAGTCCAGAGTATCGTACCTTGTTCCTTGTAAAGAATTATTTTTTAAATAGTTTAGTCGGCAGAAGCCGCTCGGAGGGAAACACATGACGACAAGCCATGATGTACAAGGGGAAAGCTTCTTTCTCAATTTGCGATTTCTGTTGATCATATGCGTATTTGCAGGAAATGCTCTGGAGCCTCTAGTCGGTTCACTTCATATTGCCCAACAATGGTTCAGCTGGATATTCATGTTCCATATGCCGTTGTTTGTACTCGTTACAGGCTACTTTGCCAAATCATCTTTGACCGGACCCGCAGGCCAAAAAGTTCTGCTTCAGATCGGTATGCAATATCTTATTTTTCAATCGCTCTATTCGATCTTGGATGTTGCACTCTTCCACGTTCCCCATATCCATCATTCTTTTTTTGCTCCTTATCTGCTACTCTGGTTCCTCGCCAGTCATATCTGTTGGAGACTGCTGATGCTCGCTCTTCAGAAAGTACCGCCTGTCTTCCAATTAGGTATATCCGTGCTGCTGGGTATCCTCGTCGGGTATCTCCCTGTGGATGGTATATGGCTGAGCGTATGCAGAACCTTTGTTTATTTGCCTTACTTTGTAGCAGGTTATCATTTGAATTATGCGGACGTTCGACGGTTCTTCACAACACCAGTCCGCATAATCGCTGGCATTGTATCTCTTCTGCTTATGATGCTGGCGGGAACGTCGTATTTTGGCATCCCAACAGGCTGGCTGTATGGCAACATGACTTACGGTGAATTGGGCCATACCGAATGGTACGCAGGAATTTACCGCATCGGAATTTATGGAGTTCAATGGATAGCATCGATGGCGTTTCTAAGCTTTGTTCCGGCCGTCACAGGACGTATAACCGAGATGGGAAGACGGACACTATATGTCTTTTTACTCCATGGCTTGATCGTCCGTACCGTTGTTGCGAAGGGAGTCTACGAATATATAGATACTCCAGTGGAAGTCATGTTGATTGTAGTGTGTGCTGCAGGTCTGTGCTGTATGTTGACCATGCCTTGGGTTCGAACTGCAACACGACCTCTGATTGAGCCACAGGTAGAATGGATGCTAAAGCCAGCTCCTTATCCTTTTAGACGATCCGCGTAATCTTTTTATCCATTTTTTATTTAACATTGAATACGCGACAACCCAATTACAGACGAACATGTAAGCGAGTCTATCCCCTCTTTACTCCACTTGGAGCCTGTTTCATACAGGCGTGATGTGGTAAGTAAAGGATGCGCGCAACAAAAAACAACTTTTTTATTAAGGAGTGATTTGTAATGGCACGTAATCAAAATCAGGAGAAAATGAGTCGCGAAGAAGCAGGTCGTATGGGTGGAGAAGCTACTTCCAAGAAGCACAATAAGGAATTTTATCAGGAGATCGGTAAAAAAGGCGGGGAAGCAACCGCAAACTCTCATGATAAAGAATTTTATCAGGAAATCGGCAAAAAGGGCGGCGATGCTACAGCTGAGTCGCATGACAAAAATTTCTACAGAGACATCGGTCGTAAAGGCGGCAGAAATTAAGGTGTAGTGTCATATTCCGCCCTCCTTTAACATAAAAACAAGCATGAGCCCATCCGCTTTATTGCGGAATGGGCTCTTTCATATTTTACCTGATACGCAAACCTATCAGTATACTTATTTCTAAGAGAATCACATTCTAACCTCTTCTAAATGCAATATATAGACAAATAAAACTGCTCATATCTATATATTGTTGATCACAGAACACTTCTTGTACTTTTTCAAAATCTTCATATATGTAGAAAAAAGCTCACATCTATGATAGACTCTTTAGAAAACATCTGCGCTATTACGGCGTCCATTGAACGCCATACTATTTTTATACTTTGGGGGGAAACCAGCATCATGACAGCTAAGACGAAAATGCGTTCCGATATGATTAAAAAAGGCTTTGACCGCGCTCCTCACCGCAGCTTGCTGCGCGCAGCGGGTGTCAAGGAAGAAGATTTTGACAAACCGTTTATTGCGGTGTGCAATTCGTATATTGATATCGTACCGGGCCACGTCCATTTGCAGGAATTTGGCAAAATTGTCAAGCAAGCCATTCGTGAAGCAGGCGGTGTACCTTTCGAGTTTAACACCATCGGTGTAGATGACGGCATTGCCATGGGACACATCGGTATGCGTTATTCTCTGCCAAGCCGCGAAATTATAGCTGACTCTCTGGAAACTGTCGTTTCTGCTCACTGGTTTGACGGTATGGTTTGTATTCCTAACTGTGATAAAATTACCCCTGGCATGATGATGGGCGCATTGCGCGTTAACATTCCAACTATTTTCGTCAGCGGCGGCCCTATGAAAGCTGGTAAAGACAAGAACGGACGCTCTATTTCCCTGACCTCCGTCTTCGAAGGCGTAGGTGCATATCAGGCTGGTAAAATCGATGATCAAAGCTTGCTTGAATTAGAACAATATGGCTGTCCGACATGTGGCTCCTGTTCAGGGATGTTCACAGCGAATTCCATGAACTGTCTCGCAGAAGCGATGGGTCTGGCTATGCCGGGTAACGGCACCATTCTTGCAGTAGCAGAAGAACGTAAAGAATTCGTTAAACAATCTGCACGCCAATTGATGGAATTGATTAAGCTGGATCTTAAACCACGTGATATCGTGACTAAAGAAGCTATTGATAATGCATTTGCATTGGATATGGCAATGGGTGGTTCCACGAATACCGTATTGCATACATTGGCACTTGCCCATGAAGCAGAAGTTGACTACCCTATCGAACGTATTAATGAAGTGGCAAACCGCGTGCCTCATTTGTCCAAATTGGCACCTGCTTCCGACTATCATATTGAGGATGTTCATAATGCAGGCGGCGTAAGCGCAGTGTTGAATGAATTGTTGAAGAAACCGGGCGCACTGCATGGAGACTGTATTACTGTAACCGGAAAAACCATTCGTGAAAACGTAGAGGGTCAGGAAATTCTGGACACTAACGTCATCCACAAACTGGACAACCCTTATTCCGAACGCGGCGGTCTGGCTGTATTATTCGGTAATCTGGCACCGCAAGGCTCCATCATTAAAGTCGGTGCAGTTGATCCTTCGGTTGGTGGTTATCACAAAGGTCCTGCTATCTGCTTTGATTCACAGGAAGATGCACTGGCAGGTATCGCCAACGGTAAAATTAATGAAGGACACGTGGTTGTTATTCGTTATGAAGGTCCAAAGGGCGGACCCGGTATGCCTGAAATGCTCGCTCCAACTTCACAAATCGTGGGCATGGGGCTTGGTGCCAAGGTGGGTCTGATTACAGACGGACGCTTCTCAGGTGCTTCCCGTGGTATCTCCATCGGTCATATTTCTCCCGAAGCTGCAGAAGGCGGACCTATCGCTTTTGTTGAGGACGGCGATATCATCGAGCTGGACTTGAACAATCGTAAGATTGAGCTCCAGATTACGGACGAAGAATTCGAACGTCGTCGCGCCAACTGGAAAGGCTTTGAGCCGAAGGTGAAAACGGGTTACCTGGCGCGTTATTCCAAGCTGGTGACGAACGCAAGTAACGGCGGAATTATGAAAATCTAAATGCTTTGCCAAGATAGTACTTTATGAACGGTTAAAAAGGCCTCTCGATCCCTAACAAGGGATCGAGAGGCCTTTTTTATTAGGTCATTAGGTTAGCCTATTCAGTCATTTCGCTGTTGAGTATATGGACATCATCTCTCTGAGCTGTTTGCTCAAGAGCTTCGTCTGAGCAGTGTGAGTCTGCCTGATGATAACGGTCAAACAAGGTATCCATTGGCATCACAACCAGTTTCGGTACCATTACATCTTTTTTTTCACTCAATTGCTCTGAACCCGAAGGATGGATAATACGAAATAACAGCTTTAGATATACAGTGGATACATGCTTGAACAGTCCTTTGGGAAGCTCCCGAACTTGAAATCCCAACTTCTCTGGTCCCCGATGAATCATACTAACTGCATAGATCGCCTTTACACCCTTCATTTCAGAATCATGTACAATGCGTTGGGCCAGATCAGGAAGTTGTTTTTTTACAATCCGAATTAATTGAATAGCTAGATGTACCATCGACTTTGCCGTCGAACCCAATTGAAACAACTTTTTATTATCAAAATGAAGCTCGATTACCGGGTCCCCTTTTTCTAGCCACCTGCTGTTCTCCATATTTACATTTGGCCCATGATAGATACGGCGACGATAATAAAAGATCGTATCCTCCTTGCTTACGGGACGAAGACGAAACAAAACATGGAATAGCCGCTCATACTGGAGCCATCCACATACCAGCGTTCTTTTTGACCAGCTCGTACTGGACATCTCGGAGGCAGTAGGTTGATTGACAGACTGACGGCAAAACAATGTATCTACCCGTACGCTGCGTAATTGTCGTTCTTGGGCGACCCTCAGCAGCTTCTCCAGTGCGATTAGCATATTCTGGGGCGCTTCCACGTCTGCCCCCAATGTCGTACCACAGTCATGGAGCAGCATCACCTCGCCACCCCTCAGCTTTTTAAGCATTCTCTCCGCTAATTGTTTCGCTCCAATGCTTGCCTTCCAGTCCCCGAACATGGAGGACCATAATACGATTCGACGACCATGGGTGTTGGAAATATCAAAAAAGTTCACTATCCCCCAAGGTGGGCGATAAAAGGTCGTTCCCTCACCAGTTACTCGACGAATGACTGACTCTGTCTGGGCAATTTGTCTTCTGACCGTAACAGGCCGCATAAGCCAATTCGATTTGTGCACGTAATTATGAATACCGATTAGATGACCTTCATCGTGCATGCGTTTCAGAAGCTCAGGGTGTTTTTCTGCATTCATCCCAACAACAAAAAAAGTAGCTTTGGCATCAAAACGCTTCAGTAAATCAAGCAGCTGTGATGTATACACTGGATCAGGGCCATCATCAAAGGTGAGTGCATATTCTTGCTCACTTTTGCCGCGCCTGAACACCCGAAAACCAAATATACGACTAACCAGCGCCGGAATAAAAGCATAAAAAGTTGAAATGTAAAACATCCATAACAGCATAGTCTGCACGTTTTATCCCCACTTTTCTATTCTGAACTCCCCAAGCAGGCTTCCTGAGAAAAACTCACTTACTTATATGTTATCACAATGACGTACACATGCCGAGATTTCGCTACTCATATGGTCAGCATTGAGGTCCAATTTAGTGTACAATAAGTAAAAATCTAAAAGGAGTCGTTGTATACATATGCTTCCATTGTACAAAAAATATTGGCGTACCGTTTTTGATATCGGTTTGATCGTATTAACCGTGTATTTAATTATGTTCGTATCCAGCAAACTGTATCAACTAGCCGCACCTGTGTTTCTTTCGTTCGTCGTGTTCTGGTGTATTGAACCTGCTGCCCGTTATTTTCATCGGAAAGGAATGAAGAAGCCTTTTGCCTCCGCACTCTCCGTATTGCTATTTATCATCCTTTTACTTGCTATTTTTTTCGGATTGGGTCTGATTCTGGTTACGCAATTTACGAAAGTCGCGCAAAACCTCCCACAGTATACTCAGATTATCCAAGCGGAATTCACGCGGTATCTTCATCTTTCTCAAGATAAAATCGCTGCTTTACCTCCGGGTGTTACCGAACGTGTGAATGAATATTTTGCGACTGCCACCACCATTGCTACGAAATGGGCACAGCTAGGCTTATCCTTTTTCATACAGTTCCTCAGTTCTTTCACTGTTTTTATGGGCAACTTTGCCATTGCAATCATTTTAGCGTTCTTTTTAAGTATGGAAATTAATCTTTGGAAGGGCATTGCCCGCAGTAAAACACCCAAGACATTAAAAACTGCTTACCTTTTTCTAAAAAATCACGTACTTAAAGCCATCTCCGCATTCCTCAAGGCTCAAGCTTTACTGGTAGGGATTACCTTTGTCCTCGTATTTATAGGTTTACTCATTTTGCAAGTGGATAATGCCCTCTCATTGGCGCTCGTGGCGGCTTTGTTTGATATCCTGCCCTTGTTGGGTGTGCCTGTCATCTTTATTCCGTGGGCAGTGTATCTGTTCATCACAGGCAATACCGGCCTGGCTGTAGGCCTGCTTATTGTCATGGCTGTCACGGTGATCGTCCGCCAGCTGGCAGAGCCTAAAATCACTGGTAATTCCATCGGTGTTTCATCTGCCTATCTGATGCTTTCCTTTGCCATTATATCGTTGTCCATCTTTGGACTAGCTGGATTAATCCTGTCTCCCATTCTGATCATTTTGCTCAAGGAATTGTGGCAGCAAGGCTATCTGCAAAAATGGATTCGGTTTCCGACAGAGGAATTTGACGAGCCTCCGTTTATCGTTAAAATCCAGGAGGAAGATCGTGAAGCTACTCGCGGAACTCAGGAGAATTGAGCTAACAGATCCATGACTTGACCGAACAGTGCTGTAGCTTGATTTGTAGAATGTGTTGAAGCATTTTGCACAAGGACGGCGACCGCATAACGAGGCCGCTCTATCGGACCATAACCTATAAACCACTGGTGATTTATAGGGTGACCGTTCTTTAAAGCTTGGGCCGTACCCGATTTGCCAGCCAGATTCCATGATTTATTACGCAAGGAGGCACCGGTCCCCTGTGTCACAACCTTTTCCATTGCTTCAAGAAGCATGCGAGCCGTCGATGTATGAATCAAGCGGCTGCCCTCGGGTGAAGGTGCTGCATGAGCAGGTAATTCCAGTAAGGTGCTACCGTTTGCGTAGCTGATACGTTTTACAATGCGTGGTGCATGTACTTGACCATCATGCAGCAAGGTGACGATGAGATTGGCAGCTTGGAGTGGCGTCACCAGCACATCGCGCTGACCGATAGCTGTCTGTACACGTACGCCCGGATCAAAAGCGTTCGTATGGGAGCCGAATACGGCTCCCTTTTCTTCATGATCCAGCGGTCTGAATTGAGGTAGCCCTACAAGATTCTGCTCCTGCCAGCCCACAGTTCGGCTCAATCCCAGTGCAGAAGCTGTGGCCTGAATTTGCTCAGGAGTAAGCCGTTCGCCGAGATGAGCGAACACACTATTACAGGACACGGCAAGCCCTTCCTCCAGGTTCAGGGTACCGTGTCCTTCTTTTTTCCAGCAAGCCAAACCGTACTTGCCATAAGTTCCATGACAATGGAATTGTTCCTGCGGTTGGACAACACCTGATTCAAGTGCAGCAGCAGCCGTAACCAGCTTAAAAATGGAACCGGGCGTTATCGCCTTAAGGGCACGATTAGACCAGTCTGTTTTTTGCTGCGGATCAACATGACCGGGATTATAAAAAGGGCGAGAAACCATCGCCAGTACGTCCGCGTTGCCTGCATCGAGCACTACCACCGCCCCTTCTGCCAAATGACTAGATTCCGTCAGCTTTTCAATCTGTTCCTGTATAGGTAGATCAATTGTAGTCTGCACTTGTAAAGGATAGTGACCATTGGATGGAGCACTGACACGCAGCGGTACATGAGTCAATGGACGACGCTGTGCATCTACAAATCGGGAGACGAACGTTTCACCGACGCCGCTCAGCAGCGGCTCCAGCGTTCTTTCCAGCCCTGCGGCCCCCATCGGCATTTCACTCGCTCGATCGGCACGTTCATACAAAAAGCCAAGCCATTGCCTGCCATTGGGCAAATCCCTGTAACGTTTCGCATAAGGTACAAGCTCAATAAGCGAAGGGGCTAACTTCAGCAGCTTGCCTGCTTCATGCGGATTGATTTGTACGGGCTCTCCGCGCCCATCACGCCATATGAGCGGGGATTGCAGCCCTTTCCATCGTGTCATTAGTTGCTTCTTACTTGTACGCAGTAGCTCGGCCAATTCTTCGCCATGTAAAGCCGCTTTGCCATCTACATCGGGAAAAAGCACTGGCGCCCATACGACTCCGCCAGTCAAGGGTCGCCCATGCCGGTCCGTAAACTGTCCACGTCCAGAGTCGATAGAAATGCCCTCCTGTCGCTGACGTGCTGACATTTCCTTAAGCGAATGCCCCCCATAAACGGACATATGAATGCCCGCTGTCCCCTGAATCCAAGCCAATCGGCATAATAAAATCAGCAGTAGTGCCATCACCCCCAAAGTCATATATGCAATTCGACGTTTTCGAATGAAACTGCTACCACGCCTCGGCACGCCCATCCTTCTTTCATCTTTTTTCCAGTAGTATGTCCTGTAGTTGAAAAAGAAAACCCACTCAACTTTTAACGTTGAATGGGTTAACCACGGAGATCAGTGACAATCCTGATTCCCATGGTTTAGTTATATCTACACCGTAAACCGCGAAAGCTGTTCCTTCAAATTAACCGATACTCCTTCCAGCTTATCTGACAAACCTACCAGTTGATTACCGATATTGGCCTGCTCAGTGCTGAGCGAAGCGACTTCCTGTGAAGTGGCCGAGGATTGCTCAGCTACCGCGCTTACATTGGTCATTGCCTCGGACAATGTAGTCTGCGATTCACTCAGATGATGAATGGAGGCGGTGACCGTTCCCAATCGAAGCGCGAACTCTCCCATTTGCTGCTGCACCGATTGGAAAATGTCCGTTGTTTCCTGCACGGCTCCCATCTGCTCCCGGAACAGCGGGTACACCTCAGACAATGCCTGTACCGTTTCATTCATCTCATTGACGATGTTATTAGTAATACCCGTAGCTGTGCGAATAGCTTGACGTGATTGTTCAGCCAACTGCCGAACCTCATTGGCTACCACCATAAAACCACGCCCGGCCGTCCCCGCTCGTGCAGCTTCAATCGTCGCATTCAGTGACAGAATGTTCGTTTGTTTCGCAATATCCTGTAATACGTCCAGCACCTTAAAGACATCGGAAGTGGTCTTCTTCAGTTCATCTACTTTGCCCACCAGAGCATGCGTAGTTTCTTCCGTAACCTTAGTCTTGCTCAATAGATTTTTCAGTTGAACTGTTCCTTGTTCACTGGATTGTTCAACTTCTTGTGCGACCAGACTCATTTCATGATTGGAAGCCATAACCGTATCCATTTGCTGAGATATATTCCCGGTTAATCCACTGCCACGTTCAGCCTCTGTTGCCAAACTAGCGGCACCATGAGCAATCTCTTCCGTTGCTGCTGCAATTTCTTTGGCTGAAATGGCTGTCTTCTTCGAGGCATCACCTAGTTCCGTTGCTGTATTCAGAACCTCCTGAGCTGAGGCATTCGTCTGTTGTACCAGCAATGTAATCTGTTCCATCATCGTATCAAAGCTTTCTGACAACTGCCCAATTTCATCCTCAGCCTTATAGTTCGTTCGGATTTGCAAGTTGCCTTTGGCGCCTTCGACCATTAAATCCTTCAGGTGTGTCAATGGACGAGCCACCAGGCGCACGATCCACAGGCCAATAAACAATGCAATGAGTGCAGCCACTGCAGCAAATATCCAGGTCGTGGTTAGAATCCCCTTAGCGTCTCTCACCAGCTCAGATACAGGTACTACACCCACGAGAATCCATTTGGAAGTTCCCAGCGTATTATGAACCGCAAGCACATTTTGCTCTTTGCCATCTGCAACCTGCTCCATAATTTGATTTCCTTCAACCCCTTCAAGCTTGGAAACGTAATCCAGCTTTGTCTTTCCTCCTGCCAAGCTCTCATTGTTAGAACCTACAAACTCACCCTTGTCTGTCACAAGGCTAATCATACTGCCTGAGCCCAAATTAACACCTTTCAACTCGTCCTCCACCGCACTGGACTTTAAATCCATAACCAGAACGTAAGTCCCTCCCAACCCGGACATACTGTTCATGGAGCGTGCTAGGCGAAAGGTCTTGCTGCCATTGTCATTCACCTGCGTAGGTAGCCAAACAATTCCCTTGTTTTTCAAAATATCCTTAAACCATGCTTCCTGCCGTACATCCTTTTGTGTTCCGGTGCCCATAGCAGCAAACTTGGTATCTTCCGGGTACAGGTACAATGAATCAATCGCTTTATTCGTAAAAGCAATATTCGTTAATTTCTTGTTTACTTCGCCCATAGCAACAAAAGATGCAAAAGGATTTTTATCTTGCTTTACAGCCTTTTGCAACTGATCACTTAATTCAGTATCGAAAAATACCTGTGTCGATGTGTCTTGAAAGCGCTCTAGAATAATGTCAAGCTTTTCTGAAGTTTGCTGAACGGTCTGCTGATAAGCCGTAGCTGCATTTTGCTCAATCGTACTTTTAGCCTTGTAGTATGAGAGCATCCCCAAGCTGACCACAAATAACATAATTGCTGCAAAAAAGATCAGAAACAACTTCATTCCAACCGAACGTATCGGATTATAGTTTTTGACCAAATGCATGAAATCTTTACTGTACCTTTCCGGCTTAAGTAAACGCTTTAAATTGTGTGTACCCTTACGAATCGCCTTAGCTAACCAGGGGGCAACCTTCGAAGACACCGCAAGCGTTTGTTCTCCTGTATCCGTTGCTTTACCGCCTTTCAAACCTTGCATTTGATCCGTTTTCTTGGGTTGCCTTTTTGCTGTATTCCCCTCTTTTTTCCGTAAACCCATTCCTCTCACCTACCACCATATAATTAGTTTCTAATTCCACGTCATCCATTATGTATCTATTATCTATATAACTTCTATCGGAACTATTCGACAAGGAATGTAGCTTTCCTTTGAGTATCAACTAAATTTTGTGAAACTTTTTTCCTAGAAAACTATTCAAAAAAAAGCCTCTCCAACCGATAGGAGAGGCTTTTGATTCTTTTCGTCTGTGACTTAAGGCTTATTTACTTCTTTTTACGCATCATATCAAAATACGATACGGGTTGATCTACCTTCATTCTAATTCGTTGAAGCGGGTGACGAGCAGCATCCAATTCGTTGCCTTCCTCATCCCAGATCGTTCCGACCGTTTGTTTAAAAAATGTTCCGTTCGGACCGAAAAATTCAATTTCATGCCCTGGTTTAAAATGGTTCCGTTGTTGAATAGTTGCGATGCCACTCGCGGCATCGTAGTCCATGACCAGTCCGGCAAAATCATAAGGGACTGCTTTTTCTTCCGGCTCATAAATATGATCCTCATGATCCGGTGTATCGTAGAAAAATCCTGTATTCAGCGGACGATTGGCTGCCTTGTTAATTTCCTCAATCCATTCTGGTTTGAGCACATAATTTTCAGGATCAGCCATATAGGAATCAATCGCTTGACGATAGACATTCACGACCGTAGCCACATAGTGGATAGACTTCATACGTCCCTCTACTTTAAAACTGTCTACACCCACATCAATCAGATCAGGGACATTTTCAATCATACACAGATCCTTGGAACCCATAGAAAAAGCATTATCACTCTCTTCAAACAGTGGAAGCTGGTTAACACCGAGCTGGAACTGTTTCAGTGCATTGCTATCCTGTGCCTCTTCCTCAGATATCCAAACCTCACTTGGGCGGGCATCCTCAAACAGATCGTATTTCCAGCGGCAAGACTGACAACATCCCCCACGATTGGAATCACGGTCTGTAAAGTGATTGGACAACACGCAGCGGCCGGAAAATGAAGAGCACATCGCACCATGGACGAATGCTTCGATTTCGATGTCCACATGCTTTTTAATTTCTTCGATTTCCTCCAGACTGGTCTCACGTCCCAATACCACACGCGGTAGCCCCTCGTTTTTCCAAAACTTTACCGCTTGCCAGTTCAGCGTGGACTGCTGTGTGCTCAAATGCACTTCCAATCCGGGAACAACACGCAATGCCACGGATACAATAGCCGGATCAGCTACGATAACGGCATGAATTCCTGCCTCGTACAGATTGCGCAAGTATTCCTCGATTCCGGCAATATCTTCATTGTGGGCATAAATATTGGTCGCCACAAGCACCTTAGCACCGTACTTGTTGGCAAATTCTACACCTTCACGCATTTCTTCAAAACTGAAATTATCGGCGTTAGAACGCAGACCATATTTTTGTCCACCAATATATACAGCATCCGCGCCATAGTGAACGGCAAACTTCAGCTTTTCCAGATTTCCGGCAGGAGCCAACAGCTCCGGCTTATCCAGACGATTCCGTTTACCTATATATTTTCTCGTTTTGGTTATCGTCCCCATGACGTTCCCCCCTCTGTGAATTCATTGTTAAATTAATAAACCTGCTCTTTATAGAAAAATCCGAAGGAAAGTTCCCGTTCCGGATCTTGAAGACGGCGAACTTCATCCAGCCAGCTTTCATCATAAGCATAAGCATCCGGGTCAGCTGTATAATTATCTATTGCTTTACGATAAGCACGAACAACCGCCTCATTGTAAGCCGTAGGTTTCAATAAGCCCTCGATCTTAAAGCTATGCACGCCCGCCTCCATTAGAATATGCAGGTCCTCCATGATACAAAAATCATCTGAACTCATAATATGTGTCCCATTTATATCCTCGTAGATGGGGAACTTCTCTTCTTTCCGCTCTGCTTCAATCAGAAACAAGCCGCGTCCTCTACCTAAATCGCCTTCTACATTACGTCCCTGGTGCAGCATATAACTTTGAACAAGCTTACGCTTGGAGTGATAAATATTGGTCATGCCATGTACCTGAACCTGTGCTTCTATGTTCAACTTTGGTATCATTTCGGTAATTTCATCCATACTCAGCTCACGAGCCAAAATGACCCGGGAAGCCCCCTTTTCACCCCAATAGTTGGCGGTTGCGAAGTTGGTAGAGATCATCTCACCGTTCCAGAACAGCTTAAGATGCGGAGCATACTCCTTCACGGCCATGAGCACTGCGGGATCATTAAACTCAATGGCATCAATGCCGCATCCAGCTAGGGTCTGCACATATTCGGGAAGGAGCGGCAATAGCTCGTTCGTCATCAAATTCGTCATAGATACATATACCTGTGCCGTATGCTTGCGTGCCTCTTCCACCACTTCACGGATTTGGTCCGGTGTAAAATGTCCCGGCAACCGCATTCCAAAGCGGTCATCTCCAATAAGCAATGCAGTAGCTCCAGCCTCCAGCATATGGCGGGCATCCTCTGGAGAGCTGGCAGTTGCCAGTAGTTCGGGTTTGTAAGCCATAGGCTCACCTCCTAATTTGTCTTACGGTTACTTACCTGAATGTTATGCAAATGTTCTTTATACGTTTTGGCAAACAAATGTTCATGTGTTCCATCTTTTTTGGTGACATAAAATAAATAATCTGTAGCTTTTGGCTGTAAAGCCGCTATCACTGAGTTTAGACTGGGACTTGCAATAGGCCCTGGCGGAAGTCCCAGATGCAAATACGTATTATAAGGGCTTTCCACAGCCAAATCCTTGTAATACAGCCGTTCTTTTTGCTTGTCCAGCATATATTGAACCGTAGCATCAATTTCCAGCTTCTTACCCTGTTTGAGTCGGTTATAAATGACGCCAGCTACTACAGACCGCTCATCTTCTACAACCACTTCGCGCTCTACAAGAGAAGCAACTGTCAGCAGTTGATGCAGCGTTTCACCCCGTTGTTTCAACTTGGCATCCAAATCGGAAACAGTCTCCAACCGCTTTTGTGTCTGTTCTAGCATCACCTGTATAATATCTTTGGCCGTACTGCCCTTTTTCAGCTCATAGGTTTCCGGGAAAAGATAGCCCTCCAGCGCATAGCGAAGCCCCGCCTGCTTTGGAATGTCCCGCACTAGCGCGACGTCAAAAGCGGACGGATCGTTGGCCAGCTGCAAAAATTGCTGCCGGTCTGCCAGTCCTTCCTTTTGCAGCTTATCAGCCATCTGTCTAATCGTAAAACCTTCCGGGATTGTAAAACGAATCATTTCCTCTTTGACAACATCTCCAGCCGATAACTTAGTAATCAACTGATCAAAGGTTGCGCCAGGCTGCGCCTCATATTTTCCGGCCTGAAATGCGCTTCCTTGCTGTTTGAATTTTACATAAGCCTTAAACACGAGCGCATTACGTATAAGTCCCTTTTGCTCCAGCGTATCTGCGATTGCCGATGTTCCTGTTCCCTGCACCACCGTAAAAGCAACGGGTTGTGTTTGGGGCTGAACAGGCTGCATGGCATTCCAAATATAGAGGGCTACCCCTCCTGCTATAATGATAAGCAGTAGCAACAACGTAAACATCCTCGTCCTTCGCTTCACATCCACCCAACTCCTTCACAGCCAAAAAGGGCGGACTGGTCCGCCCTTTCAGGTTTGATCTCATCGCTATCCAGACTTACAGTTCTTCCGGCAACGTACATTCATCGTACAGTTCGGAAATATCTTCCCACTCATCATCATCTTCAATGGTGGTGATAGAGATTTCGCCGTCTGTGGATGAGCTTACATGGTAAAGTTCATGTTCGCCAACAGCAGCCCCGGGTCTACGCAATACGGCGTACCGTTGCTCTCCTACCTTGAACTCTGCTTCCAATTCCATGCGAATCGCATGGCCCTGTTCATCCTGCAACTCTACATCGCCGTCGAACGTTTCCTTCAAATCAGAGGTCCAACTCAGGTCTTCACGTGAATAGCTCGTCATTTCCCGTCTTCCTCTTCCTCTTCCTCTTCTTCTACGAATGTATTAAAGGTCTCTTCGACGATTTCCCATTCGGCATCGTCTTGGATCACAAACAATTTAATATCATCGCCTTCTTCCTCGTAACGGAAGGCGTACACATCGGACTCATCAGCTTCAGGGTCCACTGGCGCAACCATCATGTACTTCGCTTCGGAACCATCTACCTCAAACTTCATAATGACCTCGAACTCTTCCTCGTTGCCCTCGTCATCGGCAATATAAATAATTTCCGGCTCTTCTTCCATACCCACTTGATTTTCAGCCATTACGAAATCCCCCTCACCTTGTACTGTGTGCGTCCAAATAGTTTTGCAAGATCAGGCTTGCGGCCAGTTTATCTACCACCTGCTTGCGTTTTTTTCGGCTGACGTCGGCCTCCAGAAGCGTACGCTCCGCCGAACGCGTCGTCAGCCGTTCATCCCAAAGGTGAACGGGTAAACCCAGTAACTCCTTGAGTCGGTTCGCAAACTCGATGCAAATCTCACCGCGTGGACCCACGGTTCCGTTCATGTTTTTCGGCAAGCCAACAACAACCTCGCCGACCTCATTTTCACGAACCAAATTTGCAATTTTACCGAACTCGCTGTCGTCACCGCGTCGTTCTATGACTTCCAATCCTTGGGCGGTCCAGCCGAAGGCATCACTTACGGCGACCCCAATTCGGCGATCCCCGTAATCCAATCCCATTACTTTCATGCCTGTCTCCTAACGATGCTTAGCAAGATAGAAACGAACCAACTCTTCAATCAACTCATCGCGTTCTTTTTTACGTACCAGGCTTCTAGCATTATTATGCCGTGGCACATAAGCCGGATCACCGGATAGCAAATAGCCGACAATTTGATTGATCGGATTGTATTCTTTTTCTACCAACGCATCATATACGGTCAACAAAATCTCCTGAGCAGAAGCTTCCTTTTCATCTGCCTTGACATTAAATTTGACCGTTTTGTCCATGGAATCCATTGTTGACACCTCGCTTCCACAAAACATGTGTACATGTTTATGCCAGCTTATTCTTTTACATCATACCATAAGCAAAGCCCTACAAGGAAATATCTAAGCCCGTTTTTTCCCAAAAATCTGCAAAAAATATCGAACTTTATCCTTGTGAGGCTGCCGCCACCAGTTCATGCGCACGTTGAAGTGCTTCATCCAGCTTGCTGGCATCCTTACCACCGGCTTGCGCCATGTCAGGTCGTCCGCCACCGCCGCCACCGCATACGGCAGCAATTTCTTTCACGAGCTTGCCTGCATGAAGTCCGGCCTTGGTATGCTCTGCCGGAACTGCTACGACAAAATTAACTTTATCGTCCATTGCAGCGCCGAGCACCAGCACAGCAGCCGGAAGTTTCCCTTTCAGTTCATCAGCAATCGCACGCAACGCGTCCATGCTGGAAGCCTGCACGCGCGCAGCCAGCAGCTGCACCCCGCCTGCTTGCACGACCTGATCGGTCAGCTGGCCTGCCTCAATAACGCTCAGCTTGCTCTGCAGCGATTCATTTTCACGGCTAAGGTCTTTAATTTGTTGCTGCAATGATTCGATACGCTTTGGTACCTCAGACAGCTTGGATTTTACAAGTCCAGCCGATACCTTCAACAGCTCTAATTGACCTTCCATATATTCAAAACCAAAACGTCCGGTCACCGCTTCAATACGACGTACACCTGATCCAATGCCGCTCTCGCTGACAAGCTTGAACAAGCCAATTTGCGAAGTATTGCTGACATGACAGCCACCGCATAGTTCAATGCTGTAATCGCCTACTTTAACGACCCGCACGATATCTCCATATTTTTCACCGAACAGCGCCATTGCTCCGAGAGCCTTGGCTTCATCAATCGGTTTCAGTTCAATATTAACGTCCAGTTGGCTCCAGATGGCACGGTTTACACGCAGTTCAATATCCGCCAGTTCTTCTGGTGTAATGCTTCCAAAATGGGAGAAATCAAAACGCAGACGCCCAGGCTCTACCAAAGAACCCGCCTGATTGACATGGTCACCCAGCACTTCTTTAAGCGCTTTGTGAAGCAAATGCGTAGCCGTATGGTTTTTCTCAATTTCTCCACGTGAAGCTTGATCAACTTCAGCTTTCACCGTATCGCCAACGTTCAGCTCACCAGCTTCTACAACAACCTGATGCACATGCTGACCTTGTGGCGCCTTAAACAATCCTTCGACCTTCGCGGTTACCGTACCTCCACGCAGCAAGCCTTGGTCACTGACTTGTCCTCCGCTTTCGGCATAGAAAGGAGTCACATCCAGCACGACCTGGCAAGACTGCCCTTCACTAACAGTGTCCACCAGTACATCTTCATATACAATCGCCACAATTTTAGACTCAGTTACGAGGTCATTATATCCAACAAATTCACTTTTAACCGCCAGATCGGACAAAGCTCCGCCCTGAATCTTCATGCTGGCGCTGTCCTGATGTGCATCACGGGCGCGTTTGCGTTGTTCCTGCATCGCTTCATCAAAGCCTTCACGGTCTACTTTCAAGCCCTGCTCGTCTGCATAATCCTCTGTGAGATCGAATGGGAACCCGTACGTATCATACAGTTTGAAGGCATCTGCTCCACTAATGACATTGCGACCTTCTGCCTTCGCCTGAGCACTGATATCGGACAAAATTGCCAATCCATCTGTCAGTGTTTCATGGAAGCGTTCCTCTTCCGTTTTGATCACTTTGATGATGAAATCACGCTTGTCCACTACCTCAGGGTAATACACACCCATGACATCCCCAACGGTTTCCACCAGCTCAAACATAAATGGACGGTTCATGCCCAGCATTTTGCCATAGCGCACAGCCCGGCGCAGCAAACGGCGGATCACGTAACCGCGTCCTTCATTAGAAGGCAGCACACCGTCACCAATTGCAAAAGCTACGGTACGAACATGGTCAGCAATAACCTTAAGAGCCACATCACTGTCCACATTTTCGTTATATTTCACTCCTGCCATCGCCGCTGTTTTTTGAATTAGTGGCTGGAAGATATCCGTATCAAAGTTGGAATCCACATTTTGCAGAATGGATGCAAAACGCTCCAATCCAGCCCCTGTATCAATATTTTTGTTTGGAAGCGGCGTATAGCTACCGTCTTTGTTATGGTTGAATTGTGAGAAAACGAGGTTCCACACTTCCAGATAACGCTCATTTTCTCCCCCCGGATACATTTCAGGGTCCGTCATGTCGCTACCGTAGGCTTCGCCACGATCATAAAAGATTTCCGTACAAGGTCCGCAAGGACCTTCACCGATATCCCAAAAGTTATCTTCCAGTTTGATGATACGTTCGGCAGGAAGTCCAACTTTTTCGTTCCACAGCTTGTACGCTTCCTCATCCTCAGGATACACAGTTACAGCCAGACGTTCCGGATCAAAACCAATCCATTTTGGATCCGTCAGAAACTCCCATGCCCATGTAATGACTTCTTCCTTAAAATAGTCGCCAATAGAAAAGTTGCCGAGCATTTCGAAAAAGGTGTGATGGCGGCGCGTTTTACCGACATTCTCAATATCGTTCGTCCGAATACATTTTTGCGAATTGGCGATACGTGGATTTTCTGGCTTCACACGTCCGTCAAAATAAGGCTTAAGCGGTGCCATACCCGCATTAATCCACAGCAGGGAAGGATCTTTATGTGGAACAAGCGGCGCGCTTGGTTCAATCACATGTCCCTTGCTTTCAAAAAACTCCAGCCATTTGGAGCGGATTTCACTAGCTTTCATATAAGTAGCCTCCTAATTATGGTGTCACTGGTTCCTGGCACAGGCCATAAAAAAACAGAAAAACGCCCCTGAACGGATCAGGGACGATTGTATCGCGGTACCACCCTGGTTAACGCCGTCCCCTCTGTACGAAATGCCCATGCGCAAGCTGCACACCAACATTTGCTTAACGGACGATCGATCGCCTTGTTTTCACTGGTAACGGGAGCATCCCGGCGGGTTCAGCCCGCACTTCGAAATGAGCTTTCCCTACTGGATAAACACATTTAAACATACTCAATTCAGTATATCCGTGTCATTTAGCCGTGTCAACGCGATATCAGACAAGATACATACGGTGTAAGGACAAAATCAGATCGTTTTCCGCTTCACGTAATAAGCAAAAAAATGTTGAAGTCCTACCTTTAATACCGCCATCACGGGAACCGCTAAAATCAAGCCGGTAATTCCCGCAATTTCACCACCCACTAGCAGAGCGAAAATAATGGCTATCGGATGCAGATGCAGCGTTCGTCCTACCACCTGGGGAGAAATGACATTGCTTTCCAACACTTGAATACAAGTGTTAACGACCACGACCAAAAGCACCATTTTGAAGGAGATTGTAGAAGCCATGATTACTGCCGGAGCGGCTCCCAAAAAGGGGCCCAAATATGGAACGATGTTAAAAACCGCAACCACTCCTGCCAGCAACAGCGCATAAGGCATGCCAATCAGCATATATCCGAGATAAGCCAGCACGCCAATAATGACGCATACCAGTAATTGTCCCCTGACATAGTTGCCAAGCGCCTGATCAATTTCCTTAAGTACCGTTACAATCGCCTTACGACGAGAACGCGGGAGGTAAGACACAATCGTCCGCTCGAACACATCAAAATCTTTCAAAATATAAAAAATGAGGAACGGTACAATGAATACATTGAACAGCATGTTGATCATCCCGCCGATGTTATCCATAAAGGTAGAAATTCCGGTTGCCATCCGATTCTCTAGTTGGAAAAACCATTGATTCATACCCGTTCGCACCCCTTGGGGCAAAATGCCGCTATCCATATTCGTCATTAATCCCTGTGCATGCATGGTCAGCTCAGGCAGATGCTCATTCAGCTCATCCAGTTGTTCAATAAACATCGGAATCAGGTTCATCAGAATCACAACGAGACTGGCCAAAAATACAGCATAGATGAGCAGCACAGCTACGCTTCGAGGCACCTTGCGACCGCCCAGCATATTGACAACAGGATTAAGTACATAGGAGATGATCATCGCTACCGCAAACGGAGCAATGATTGTTTTCAGAAATTCATACAAATGAAAAAACAAAGGTCGCAGCAGCCAGATAAAATATAGAATGACAAGTCCCAGCAGCGTCCATATTCCGTACCGGAACAGTCTACTTTTCGTTAATTGCTCCATTTCGTGCCCCCTTACCGGACTAGCCTTCTTTAAGTATATGCCTGTACCTCTACTTTAATCCTTCCCGCGAGTCTGGAATGCTCCATCGATTACCATTGTAAAAAAATGATGAAAACGGATGAAAATAATTAACAAAGTCATTCCATCTGACGATATAAGTACAAAGCACTATTTTAGGATTTCATATTTCTGAAACATCGGGGGTCATTACATGAACTTAAAAATCAAGCTTATTCTCCTTTTCACTTGCATTGTTATCGTTGCAGCCGGGCCTTTATCCGTTATTAGCATGACAAGTATCAAAAATCAGGCTAACCGTGACATACAAGAGCTTATGACTAGTAAAGCCACCGAAACCGTCAATCAGCTCGACGGATGGACCAGCGGCAATGCCAAAATTATCGAGACACTGGCTGCAGGTCTGGAATCGAGTGATATTTCATCAGATGCCAAAACCGTATCTCTGAAAGCAGCTTTTGAAAACTATAAAGATCAAAATATTTCCAACATCTACGCAGGCTTTGAAGATGGATCCTACTGGGATGGATCTGGCTGGTTTGAAGCTGGTTATGATCCTCGCGCTCGTCCGTGGTACAAGGATGCCAAAACCAAGGGAGAAATGTATTATTCCTCACCTTACACCGATGCAGGCAGCAATGACTTCACCATTTCTATTGCTAAACCTCTCAAAGATTCCAACGGCTCTATCACCGGGGTAGTCAGCGAGGATATTATGTTAAATGATATGACAAAAATCATTAAAGACATAAACCTGAACGGATTAGGCTACGCATTTCTGATTGACCAGAATGGAGTTGTGGTCGCACACCCAGACAGCAAGCTGGCCGGTAAAAACCTTAAGGATACGCCCGAGTTGGGTTCATCAACTGCGGCCCTGCTGAGCACAGCTTCGGGAAAAACAGACTATACCTATAATGGCAGTGACCGTCAGCTTTATTTTAAAAAGATGCCTAGCACTGGCTGGATTGTAGGATTGTCCATTTCAAAAGATATTGCTTTTCAGGAGTATTACTCCACTCGTAATCAGTTGATTATTACCGTTGCTATCATCTTGGTCGTTGCTATGCTGCTGGCAATCTGGGCGGCAAACAACTTTATCAAGCCAATTCGGAAGCTTCAAGTGAACGTCAAACGTATAGCTGAAGGCGATATGACAGCTCGTGTGGACATTAAGGGTAAAGATGAAATTGCCAGCCTGGGTACAGATTTTAATATCATGTCTGATAATCTATCTCACCTGTTGCGCAAGGTATCAGATACTGCAGGCGATGTCAGCTCAGCTTCCCATGATATGCATCAGCACGCTAAGGATACTGGAACCATCGCGTCACAAATCTCCAGCGCAGTTCAGGAACTTGCCCAAGGAGCGAGCGACCAAGCTGAGGCTGTATATTCCGGCTCTGAGAAGCTGACTCACATGACAGGCTCCATCGACCAGATTGGCGAAAGTGTCAAACGGACCCAAACTGCCGTATTCGAAACAGATTCTGCCGTGCTTGCAGGGTATGAAACAGCTGAACGTCAAGCGAAACTGGCCGCCGAGTCCAGACAAACGACGACTGCGGCAGGGGAAGCCGTAGATTCACTCACGCTAAAAACTCAGGATATTGAGCGGCTGGCCGGAGCCATCCATGATATCGCCGCACAAACAAACCTACTGGCCCTCAATGCATCTATCGAAGCAGCACGGGCCGGGGAACACGGACGAGGTTTTGCCGTCGTCGCGGGAGAAGTGAGAAAGCTGGCTGAGCAAGCGGGCAGTTCCAGTGACAGTATCATGAGTAAGCTGGAAGAAATTAAGATTGCAGGAGTACAAAGCGCGGAGGAAATGAAGAGGGCTCTTGCTGTAACTGTAGAACAGGAGCACGCTGCCATTGCAACGAGACAGGCGTTTGAGTCCATTCGTGGCGCTTCTCAGCATATGCTTGCCCAAATTGAGGACGTTACAGCCGCCGCAGATGATCTCCGTGTGAATGCCGGGCATATTTCCGACGTCATTTCCAGCGTTGTCGCTGTTTCTGAGCAAAGTGCAGCATCTACAGAGGAAGTGGCCTCCTCTGTGCAAGAACAAGGTCATGCCATGAATAATATTGCTGACCTTTCTGCCAAACTCGATTCTCATGCAGATCTTCTATTGGAAGAGGTCAAACGCTTTAAATTGTAGAACTTACAATCTTCACAATAACGGTATACAAAAGAGGGTGCCCTCAGCCATTATGGCCGTACGGGGCACCCTCTTCGTTGTTTTTTATCAAGCGTTATACAACCTACTAAGCCGTATGTAGATCACACCTCTTAGTAAGCAGCCTGTCCACTTTTGGTGTCCAGCTTAGGAAGAAGCGTGAATTTGCGGCAAGTCCTGTTGTGCCATCTCATCTCCAAAGAATAGGTCGTCCAGCGAACTGAGCGTTCCATCCTCTTCCACTTGGTAGACAGACATTTTTTCACCATTCACCTGAAGTTCGATAAAGCATCCCCAGCAATAAAATTGATGGGAGCCAATTTTTCCGATATCTTTGGAATTACAATTCGGACATCTCAATAAACTCACCCTATCCATTAACAGAATATATGGCTTTTTCCAGACGCTGCTCGCTTAATGGGGGAACCATAACAGCATTTTCCCCGATGGACATCTCTTCGGTGCAGGGCAGCCATTTCCGCCCCTCTATAATATCCGATACAAAACCATCGCTGATTTCCAAGCCTATTATGTTATTGCCCATTTCCTGGTCAAAATAAACATCCGAGATGTGCCCGAGCATAAGCCCTTCCTCTGTTAGCACGGATAGATCCTTCAGTTTACAAGGCCCAAGCAAGTACGTATGTTGTATATCATGGGCCTCCATTTTACGCACAGCCTGCTGATTGCGAATCATGATCGCATCCTCACCGTAAGCAACGATGTCATCCCAAGCAACCATTTTCACGTGAGAAGAAAAAAGTCCCTTTCCTTCCAACTCGATCCCTGAGATTCGCCAATCCGCTGTCACCATAAAGTCATGTATTTTACCAATCTGCTTCCCGTCCTCCACATCGAAAACGGCAAGTCCGATCATATCTTGAAGCTTCATATATAGGGTACCTCCTCATTCTGCAATCTGAACGAAGGTGCGGTCCTTTTCCTACATGCCTGTCAGACCTTGCTTCCGTTCATGCAATGAAATGGAAAAACCGCCCCTCCCTTCTTATTAAAATGCGGAGAAATCCCTAGTACCTAGTACGCAGCCGCTTCCATATGGTTTCAATTTTCTTGGCCGTGTATTCCATTTCTTCCGTAGTATTACCCAAACCGAAGCTAAACCGAATCGCTGAATGTAAAACATCTTCAGGAAGATCCATCGCCTGCAATACATGCGATAGCTCTAAAGATCCGGAAGTGCAGGCTGATCCGCTTGCTGCTGCGATTCCTTCCATATCAAGGTTCATCAGCATGGTCTCTGTACCAATGGCCGGAAAGCTAACATTGAGAACATTAGGTAAAGAATGATCAGGGTCACCGTTAATCACAAAATTTTGGCTACCCAGAGTGTCTTCCAACCCTTTAAGCAACGTCTGGCGAAGAACCGTATCGTGCGCCCCACGCTCCTCAATGGAAGCATTAGCAAGAGTTGCGGCTTTAGCCAGCCCCGTAATACCGGCGATATTTTCTGTTCCGGCACGGCGTTTCTTTTCCTGAAGTCCCCCATGCATTAGCGGCTGAAGGCGTGTACCTTGGCGGATATACAATGCCCCAACCCCTTGCGGTCCGTTAATCTTATGACCAGACACACTCAGTAAGTCAATCGGGAGGTTCCGGCAGTCGATAGATATATGACCGAAAGCTTGAACCGCATCTACATGGAATACAACTCCATGTTCTCTCGCAATCTGCCCTACTTCTGAGATCGGCTGAATGACGCCCACCTCATTGTTGGCATACATCATGCTGATCAAAAAAGTATCTGGTCGAATGGCAGCCTCGATATCCGCAGGGTTCACGCGTCCAAACCCGTTGACCGGGACATAAGTTACCTCATACCCCGCTTTTTCCAGCTCATCACAAGCATGAAGCACTGCATGATGTTCAACCGCAGTTGTAATCATATGCCCTGAAGTACGGCCGTCTGCCGTAGCCGTCCCAAACAGGGCCAGATTATCACTTTCTGTTCCTCCGCTCGTAAAAATAATTTCTTCAGGCTTGCAGCCCAAAGAGGCCGCAACGGCATCCCGAGCAGCGCTGACGGTGCGCTTGGCATCGCGGCCAAAGGCATGAACGCTCGAAGCGTTGCCGAATTGGCCAGTCATGATGTCCATCATAGTCTGCGCAACCTCAGGATGCATAGGAGTCGATGCGGCATGATCCAGATAAATTCTGTTCATGTTATCCACCTCAAATGTAGAACATGTAATTATCCAATTCATCATGTTCTTGGTATGTGATCAAGTCCTTAAGTGTAGTAGAATCCAACACTTCAGCGATGCTGTCACGAATTCGCAGCCACAGCTGACGTTTTGCCGGATCGTCTTCTTCCGTGAAATCGACCGGAGAAATCGGACCTTCCAGTACACGAATGATGTCTCCCGCTGTTACTCCTGCCGGTTCATTCGCCAAAATATAACCGCCGTAAGCACCACGGATACTTTTTACCAAACCTGCATTACGCAAAGGCGCAATGAGCTGTTCCAGATAATGCTCTGACAGCTGATTTTTTTCGGCAATACTTTTCAAAGAAGTTGGACCTTCGCCAAACCTGGCTGCAAGTTCCATCATAATGGTCAGGCCGTAACGGCCTTTCGTTGATATTTTCAATTGTGCCACCTCACTTATAGTAACAATTCCGTTAAACACGCGGAATAACTGGTGCTGTAAACCTCTCTATTCCGATCCTAACCCTCAGCTTATGTTAACATATTAGGGCAGGTAAAGGGAAACATTACGGTAACAATCTTAAAAAAAGTTGCTTTCGGGCGATTTGGAACAGCTTTAGCCCGTTTTATGTAGCTTTCTTCCATCGTTCGCCGTGTCGTTTGATCGTCCAAACATCGTATCTTATTATCGTTTATGCTACAATAGGTGGGTTCTACAACTATATTGAAAGAATTGGGTGATGACCATGGCTAAAGCCAATCATGAAACCCGTGTCGTCGTCGGGATGTCCGGTGGCGTCGACTCATCCGTTACTGCGCTGCTGCTGAAGGAGCAGGGCTATGACGTAATCGGCATCTTCATGAAAAACTGGGATGACACGGATGAATTTGGCCGTTGTACGGCTGAGGAGGATGCGGAGGATGTGCGCCGTGTCTGCGAACAGATCGACATTCCTTACTATACCGTCAATTTTGAAAAAGAATACTTCGATAAAGTATTCTCTTATTTTCTTGATGAATATAAAGCTGGACGCACACCCAACCCGGATGTCATGTGTAACCGTGAAATTAAATTCGGCGAGTTTCTAAATAAAGCGCTGGATTTGGGAGCAGATTATGTTGCTACTGGACATTATGCACGGGTTGTGGAAGAAGACGGCCACTTTACTTTGCTGCGAGGCGTGGACAGCAACAAGGATCAAACTTATTTCCTGAATGCGTTAAGCCAAAAGCAGCTATCCCGAACCATGTTCCCTATCGGTCATCTGCCGAAACCAGAAGTGCGTAAAATTGCGGAAGCTGCGGGACTGTATACGGCCAAGAAGAAAGACAGCACAGGCGTATGTTTTATCGGCGAGCGTAATTTCAAGGAGTTTCTGAGTGGATATCTACCTGCAAAAGGTGGAGACATGGTGGATATCGCTACTGGTGAAGTCAAAGGACGCCACGATGGTCTGATGTACTATACACTGGGTCAACGTCAAGGCTTGGGCATTGGCGGCTCAGGTTCAGGCGAACCGTGGTTCGTAGCGGATAAGGATCTGGAGAAGAATATTCTGTATGTGGTACAGGGTGATCGTCACCACAGCCTGTATTCTACCAGCCTGATTGCAACAGATGTGAACTGGATTGAAGGCGCAGATACTCGTCCGACCGGCGAATTCCGTTGCACAGCCAAATTCCGTTATCGCCAACCTGATCAGCAAGTAACTTTACAATGGCTTGCGGATGGGACCGTGCATGTCATATTCGATGTACATCAAAAGGCCATTACGCCTGGACAAGCTGTTGTATTTTACGACGGGGAACGCTGTCTGGGTGGAGGAACCATTGATAAGGTTGAAAAACTTCAGCCTGAAACGGTTTAAATGAAACCCATTTTGCATTGATATAGCAGGAATTAAAAAAGTCGTCTCTCCAGATTTGGAAGGGGCGACTTTTTTTTATGAAAGTTTATTTTAGTTCATGGCTTGTAAAGAATTCATAATCTGCTCTTTATGATGTCTGTCATGCTGGACAAACATTTCTTGCAAAAAATTTCCCATGGTGTATGAGCTATTAGGAAATTGACGGATAAACATTGATTCTGAAACCATCTTGAGCTTCACAATCATTCGCCTACGCTCTGCAATAGCTTCATTTAACAAATCATGTGGTTTCATATTTCTGCCGAATGCAACGGACGAATCGTTAAACGCTTGTACATTAGGATGTTCTTGGAGCGTAATTTGTTCCTCATTGATAATCTGTATGAGTGTCTTAGTGAAGCTTTTGTCCCACCCCATAATATGACTGATCATATCTTGTATTGACCATGTACCCACTATGGGTTTACGAAGTAGCTCATTTTTCTAAATCTTCAGAAATCTCAGCTATCGTCGCCAATTGAATTCCTCCTTTAAGGTAAGTAACTTTTGATAACATCCTCATTTGGGTATATGATGTAAACAAGATCATACTTCAATTGAAAAGGAGCGTGCCTTTATGTCTGATTCATTAGGAATGCTGACACCAGGTAAAAAAGTTTCTTTGAAAGAATGGGACCCTAAGGATACAAATAATATCAAAAATAAAGAAGAAATCCGACAGGAAACAGATCAATTGAAGGAACGCTTCACGGAATTACAAAGCAAATTATTTACAGAGAAAAAACAATCCGTTTTGTTTATATTTCAGGGCATGGATTGCAGCGGCAAAGATGGCGTCATCAAACAGGTATTTTCTAATCTGAATCCGGCGGGGGTGACGGTCCACAGCTTCAAATCGCCTACGGCTGAGGAATTAAGTCATGATTTCTTGTGGCGTGCTCATAGCGTTACCCCAGGACGTGGATATATTGCAGCATTTAACCGTTCTTATTATGAAGATGTGCTAATTACACGTGTTCACGGACAGATATCCGATAAGCAGGCCAAACGGAATATTAAGCATATCAAGCATTTTGAACAGTTGTTGCTGGATAATGGTGTAAAGGTGGTTAAAATCTTTTTACATATTTCAAAGCAATTTCAGTTAGAAAAGCTGATCGACCGAATTGAAAAGCCTCACAAAAACTGGAAACTCGATCCAAGTGATTTGCAGGAACGGAAATTTTGGAAGCAATATACCCAGTATTATGAGGATGTATTAGAGCTAAGCTCAACCAAACAAGCTCCTTGGTATGTCATTCCTTCAGACAACCGTTGGTATAGGGATTATACTGTGCTGCGGATTGCCGTCCAAACGCTGGAGGAAATGAAGTTGTCTGATCCTGATCCAAGACCTGAACTCGAATCCCTTTTACCTGAATTGTACAAAGAACGAGATAAAAAATAGCTGTATAGGTACAGCACTAAGCTTCCAAAACCGTATCACGGCTGAGAATGCCTTGAGTCGGGATTGGAAGCTTTTTATTGCATTTTTACGTGTTATTTCGAAAATGTATAAAGCTTAACTGACTCTGTACCCGATAGCCGCAGCTACAACTCCTACCACGACAGAGGAAAGTACATACGTAGCCATGCGTCGGTATTCTTTGCGCTCCATCAGTTGAAGAGATTCATAGCCGAATGTGGAAAAGGTGGTGTAGCTGCCACAAAAACCTGTTCCTAACAGCATCCAGAGTGCAGGAGACAACTGGTGTTGCGTAAACTCACCATAGAGCCAGCCTAGCAGCAATGAACCGCTGACGTTAATGATCCACGTCCCCCACGGGAATACGGTACCCAACCTCTTGCCGGCCCACATACCAAGCCCGTATCTCGCCAGTGTACCCATAATCCCGCCTGCCGCCGCCCACCAGATCATAAGCGTTCCTCCTTCGGAGCAGCCTGCGTCATTTTTGTACCTAGACGGATACCTGTCCATGTCAAAAATAGCCCTCCGCCTACGCTTAGCAGGAGGTACAACACAGCCGTCAGCATACGATCGTGAACTGTGAGGCGTACAGCATCCACTGCAAAAGTGGAAAAGGTGGTAAAGCCCCCTGTAAAGCCTGTTCCGATGGCAAGTCGCAATCGCGGCTTGATCCGCCATGATCGCAAGGTTACCGTAAAGAACCAACCAAGAAACAGGCAGCCGATCCAATTAATTAGCAGCACACCAAGTGGAAAATCCGCACCCGCCGCAGGCAGCAGCGATTGCAGGCCATAACGGGTAGAGGTTCCAAGCGCTCCGCCCGCGGCAACGAATAACATGTCTTTCATTTTTTTATCCCCTTCTTCGCACTTGCACGATCATGGCGTAACGTGACGATATCGTACACACTCTGTATATTAAGTCGCACATATATTAAGACTGTGAATCCCGCCAGCGCTGGTTTTGCCTGATTTTTGACTCATTCCCCTGCTCAGTAGCCTGATAGAAGGTTTGGTCTGCTATCGCATCGGGCAAATATTGCTGCTTCACATAATGATTCGGATAATTATGTGGATATTGGTAGCCTACATGACCGAGCTTTTCCGAGCCTTTGTAGTGTGCGTCACGCAAATGGAGTGGCACCTCAGCCGATTTGATATCGTCCATAGCCAACATGGCCCGTGAAATCGCCGTATATACAGCATTCGATTTGGGGCTTTCCACAGCGAACAAAATAGCCTGTGCAATGTTCAGCTTGGCCTCGGGCCAGCCGTTATTGCGATAGGCTTCAAGCGCACTCACCGCTTGCACCATTGCCTGCGGGTTCGCCAGACCAATGTCCTCGCTGCTTGCCGCGATGAGGCGGCGGATAAAGGTCATCGGGTCCATACCGAGTTTTTCTACGGCGTACAGGAACCAGAACAGCGCGGCATCGCTGGAGCCGCGAATGCTTTTGTGGAAGGCCGACAACACATCATACTGCGTGGATTCATCTGCTTTGACAATCGGGCGGCGAATGGATTCCTCAGCGACTTCCAGTGTCACGTGAATCGTGCCGTCTGCCAGCGGAGGCGTTGTGAGCGCCGCCAGTTCCAGCGCGTTTAAAGCGCGGCGGATATCGCCGTTCGCCATGGAAGCGATGTGAGCCAGTGCAGCTTCATCGACCTGGAGCTGCATGTAGCCAAGCCCTTTGTCCGCATCGCTTAAGGCGCGGCGCATAGCAGCCAGCGAATGTTCCTGCGTTAGCGCTTCAAGCTGGAACAACGTAGAACGGCTCATTAAAGCGCCGTTGACGTAGTGAAAGGGATTTTCAGTCGTGGCGCCAATAAACACGATCGTGCCCTTTTCCACCGCAGGCAGCAGTGCATCCTGACGTGAACTGTTAAAACGATGTACCTCATCGAGAAACAGAATGGTTTTTTTGCCATACATCGATTTATTCGTCTGTGCAAGATCAATGACTTCTCTTACGTCTTTCACAGATGCTTCTACAGCATTCAGACGTACAAAATCGCCTTGCGTGTGTTGCGAGATGATATGTGCCAGCGTTGTTTTGCCGCATCCCGGTGGTCCGTACAACAAAATTGAAGAAACCTGATCTGCCTCTATGGCTCTTCGCAGCAGCTTACCTGGACCCACAACATGCTCCTGTCCAATATATTCATCCAGTGAAGTCGGACGCAAGCGATCCGCAAGCAACCGATTGCTTGGCGTTGACTCTTGGGAATATGAAAATAAGTCCATTTCTTTCACTTCCTTATGATTTATGAACGAACACTTTCTTTTATCTTTGAAAACATACTATATTTAGGTTCGCTCATACGGTTGAAAAACATGAAAATTCAAGTCATCTATAATTCTGATACGGTGTAAACCGACTCTTATTCTACCATATCCGTTAACAAGTTGCAGATAGCATGGTCATGGCACAGCTGTAGGTCTTCAAGTCAGTCGCCCATAAAAAAGAAAGAACAGCCTTAGACGAAAGATGATTTCGTGGCTGTTCTTCGACTGGCATGATTTCATAATTTCATCACTAAGATAAACAGTAAACAAAAAGGAATACAACAACTCAGGCGGTACTTTACAACGCTTTTTCTGTTTACTTCGTCTGTGCCTGTACGTAACTAGGAAGTGAGCCATCATGCAATAGCCACAACTCATGCAGCGCACGGGTACATCCTACATACAGCAGCTTGGCATCCCATGCCCGTTCTCCATAATGCTCATGGTCGGCATCCGCCACAATAACTGCATCGAACTCCAGACCTTTGGATAGGTATACAGGCAGTACTGACAAACCGCCTTCATATTGCTTTTTACCACCGTCAATCAAATTCACATCCATCCCCGCACTTGTGAAAACCTCATGCAGTTCCACAGCCTCTTTTAAGGTACGTGTCAGCACAGATACAGTACGATACTCCCTGGAGGACAGCTCTTTTAGAGCGGTCAGCAAACTCTGCTCACGCACCGATGAGTCGTAAGATATAGTGCGCACCGGATCGCCACTACGAAATACTGGAACTGCCGTAATACCGCCGCGAACTCCCTGCTCCAAAATCGTGTTTGCAAATTCTATAATTTCCAAGGTTGATCTATAGCTTCGCGTAAGCGCAAAATACCCGGTATGTTCCGGTGCAAAAAGAGAACTCATTTCCTCCCACGCATGTACGCCACGGTATTCATGAATGCCCTGCGATAAATCGCCCAGTATAGTAAAGGAATGTCCTTTGACGAACAAATCCAGCAATGCGATATGAAAAGGTGAAAAATCCTGCGCTTCATCAATGACCACATGGTCAAAACGTTGAGATGATTCTACCTCATGAATCAGCACGTGGAGATACACTAACGCAGTCAGATCTTCTTCACGGATAATCTGTTTTCGCAGATCCGACTGTGTAGCCTTAAAAATAGCAGTCGGCAGAGAAGCCTTCATCTCCGCAGCCGTATCTGCGGGTAACCCTTTAGCTGCTTGAAAAAGCTGCTTGTAGAGCGTCAGTGCGTCGTATTGTGGCCATTTTTTAGCATATGCCTTTTCCCGTGCCCCTGCCTTTTTTTTGCGTTCCTTGAGTGCTGCCGCCGAAGGCGACTTTTTCAGCTCCATTTCAATCCAGCGGTGCACTCTTGCCAGTACACGCTCCTTCCGCTTCGCGAGCGGATAAGGCTTATACTCCTCATTAAACCAATTCAAAATCTCAGTTCGCGGCAGAACCGCTCCATCCCATGGTGAAAAATCCCCCTCGGGAACGGAAATGGGCTCCAGTCGTTCAACAAAAGCTTGAAGTAACTCCATAAAGTGAACTGAACCCTTGAATCTTCCCGGCGCCTCATCCATGGATTCCTCTCTCAGACTGCCACTCTCAAACCAATAAGATAATGTTTCGGCAGGATCAGCCAAAGGTAAATCCAAACCCAACAAGTCCAGCGCCCAGTCTGCAAATGTACTTTGCTGAATATCTCCGACCCCCAGCTCAGGAAGTACATCTGAAATATAGTCGAGAAACATATGGTTTGGTGCGAAAATGACCATTTTGTCCGCTGATACCTGATCCTTGTATTGATACAGTAAAAATGCGAGACGATGCAGCGCTACCGTCGTCTTGCCACTACCCGCTACCCCCTGAATAACGAGGGCAGTATTTTTAGCCGCGCGGATGATCTGATCCTGCTCCGCCTGAATGGTAGATACGATATCCCGTAAACGGTTATCCTTGTTTTCACCCAAACGATAAACGAGAAACTCATCGGAAACGGCCGGCTCGTCGCTTTCACGATTATACGTATCGGCTACCCGTTCCAGAATTCTTTTCCGAATGACAACGTTGCGCTTCAGATAGACCAAACCCTCAATAGTTCCCTCAGGAGCTTCATAGGACGCGGTTTCTTCACCACCTGTAAACGAATAAAATAAGCTGGCAATCGGTGCACGCCAATCAATCACCAGCGGATATGCTGACGTTTCTTCACGCTCTACTCCAATTTTACCGATATAAAGCGGCTTCCGCTGCCCTCTGCCACGCTCGTCAAAATCCATACGCCCAAAATAAGGCTCCTGCGAGCTTTTAGCCAAAGCCTGACGTTTTTCCTCCCGTGCAGATTCCAGCACTTGCTCTGTAAAATCATGCCCAGTGTATACTGGCGTATTGCGAAGCCGTTCCAATCTCCGATCAATTTCCTCCATAGCAAGCGACAGCCTGTGCTGTTCTTCTTGATAGGCACTTTGAAACTCATTCTCCATTTCAGTTACCTCCTAAGAATATCAAGTCTCGATTTCTGCATCATCCACTTGCTCCGACACAAAAAAAGGAAAGTAAGCGTAACACATTTAACCATAAAAATCCAACCTTATTTCTAATCCCCCTATTTCCCTACTCTTTCACAAAAGTATGGAGCTTTTCGGCACCAGCGAAGCGGGTGATTTGAATCCGAAGAAGCGGAGCGATCGGAGGATCAAGTCACACGCGAAGCGGCCTCTAATACTCCATACTTCTCTCCCCCATCTCCACAAACTGCTTTTGAGCCAGCTCACGGTACACCTGATGGGACTCTAATAACTCTGTATGAGTTCCTGCACCGGTCACCTTGCCCTTGTCCAACACGATAATCTGGTCGGAGTGAACCACCGTAGACAAACGATGAGCAATGACAATCGTCGTGCGTCCTTCCATCAAGTTCGCTAGGGCCTTCTGTACCTCATGCTCAGATGAGCTATCCAGACTAGATGTAGCCTCATCCAGCATGAGGATGTCAGGGCTACGAAGAAGCGCACGCGCAATAGCGATCCGTTGACGCTGGCCTCCGGACAGCTTCATTCCCCGTTCTCCCACCTCAGTGTTGTAGCCTTGAGGTAGATCCATAATAAATGTATCCGCATACGCCATCGTAGCTGCTCGTCTCACTTCTTCCAAGTCAGCTTCGCGCCCCAAGCCATATGTAATGTTATCTCTGACCGTTCCGGTCATCATTGAGCTTTCCTGCGATACATAACCAATTTTGGAGCGCCAGGAGGAAAGTGTATATGACGATATCGGTTCGTCTCCATAACGAATTTCCCCTGTATCTGGCACATAAAAGCGCTCTAGCAATGAAAATAAGGTGGATTTCCCACTCCCGCTCGGACCCACGAATGCTGTCGTCCGGTTAGCCGGAATGACCAAGTTTGCATTATGAAGAACCTCTTCACCTTCGGTATAGGAAAAGACAACATCACGAAGTATAATATCTCTGCTCTCTTTTGCCGCTTCCTGCTTCAACTCGAGCGGTTCCTCTTCATGATCTAAAATCGTCTGAATCCGTTCAGTAGCCCCAACCACCTTTTGCAGACGTGAATACAGAGTCGTGAATTGTGCCATCGGTGTGATCACCTGAAATAGCAGCAAAATAAATGCCACCAAATCCCCCGCGGTCAGCACACCCGATGCAACGCGAACACCACCAACCCCCAATATAATGACCAGTACTGCAGTCAACAAGAAGGTAGAAATTGGACCTACAAGGGCCAGGATACGTGACTCTTGCAAACCGAAGCGGAACATCCGGTAAATACGATCCTCACCAGCCTGAGCCTCTCTGCTTTCGGTTCCGTAGGCCTTCACCAGTCTGATTTCGCCGATAACCTGACTTAACACTGAGGTCAGATCTGCCATCTCATCCTGCTGTTTTTTGGAGATGCGGTACATTTTTCTGCCTACCGGAAATAAAATTAGAGCTGTTAGCGGAACAATAGCCATAATAATGAGCGTCATCACCCAATCCAGATAAAATAACAATGCAATACCACCAATAATTGCAATCACATTAGAAATCAAATTGACTAGATACTCCGTAATTAAGTTCATAATCAGGCTTGTATCATTAGTGACGCGACTCATCGTATCTCCTGACCGATTTCTATCAAAGTAAGGTATAGGTAGAGATAAGATTTTATGCCATAAGCGTTTGCGCAAATTAGCCACAATCTTATGCCCAGCATAGTTCAACATATAGATAGAAACTGCCGAAGCCACCGCTTGAATCACAAAAGCGCCAAGCAGACCAACAATGACCATACGGTTTAGTGAAGAAAAGGTCAAGCCATCAATCAACCCTTTAGTCATCATGGGTACGATTAAACCAGCCATGGTCTGAATCAGGGTCAGAATCAGGGCGATGATCAGAATGGCTTTGGGCGGATGCGCACTCGCAATCAATTTGATAAACCGCCCCATGCCAGCCTTATCCGGTCTTTTACCCGGCTTTTCCTTCATCCGGTCCTCCTGCTCTTCTTGGTGTATATGATGTTCTTTTTCCATATACCATCAACCTCGCTTCCTGTCTGACCATTCTTGTTCAAACAACAACACCCGCGCTCTGCGCGGGTATGAACAGTACAATCTATCTTCGAGTTTACTACACCAGAGAATGAAGCACAAAATTTGCCACAAACAGTACAGATATGATATATAATGCGATAGGTACTTCCTTGCCCCGTCCTGCTGCCAGCTTGGCTACAGGGTATGCAATAAAACCAAATGCCATTCCGTCTACGATACTATAAGTAAAGGGCATCATCACCATGATCAGAAATGCAGGAAACGCTTCAGTAAAATCACTGAAATCCATCTCTCGCACATTTTGCACCATTAGCCCCCCAATGATGATCAACACGGGTGCAATGGCACTATCAGGAATATAAGCCAACAGTGGAATAAAGAAAAACGTCGCCCCGAATAAAATAGCAGTTACCAGCGGTGTCATTCCCGAGCGTCCCCCTGCTGCAATACCAGCCGTCGATTCCGCAGCGGCTACCGCCGGACTGCTGCCCAAAATACCGGCAAAGATATTGGTTACAGCCAACACACGCAAGCTGTTTTTAAATAAATCCGGTCTACCAATCATGTTGGTTTGTGCAGTAATCATACCAATATTCTCGAATAGCACAATGAGTAGGAGCAAAAAGACAGCGATCCAGAAAGCTACCGAGACAATGCCTGAAAAGGAAAGCTCTCCAAACAATTGCCCATACTGTCGCACCGTTTCAGAGGTTCGTACCGTGCTTGTAGGCTCTACAGCTCCCAGTATATAAGCAAGCCCAGTTCCCGCCAAAATACTAATTAGTAAACCTCCCTGAACGTTACGCACAAACAATACAATAGCGAGCAGCAACGTTACACAAGCCGTAATTACCTTGGGATCATTAAAATGGCCAATAGCCACAAAAGTCGTCTGATGAGCAATCACGATACCGCTTTTTTGCAATCCGATAAAGGTTAAAAACAAACCAATGCCTACCGTAATTCCGTGCTGCAAATTATGGGGAATCGCTTGGCTAATCAGCTTGTACAATGATGTAAAGGCCACAATGGCGAATATCACCCCTGTGACGGCAACTACCATCAACGCTTCCTGCCAGCTCAGCTTCATGGAATGTACCAGCGTATAAGTGAAAAAGGCATTAATCCCCATCCCTGGTACAACGACCATTGGAGATTTCCCACCAAAAGCCATCAGTAGACAGCCGATCATCGATGTCAGCAGTGTCCCGAGCATCGCCCCTTGGAGGGGAATCCCGGCATCTGACAAAATAGTCGCATTAACCATAACAATGTATACCACGGAAAAATAAGAAATGGCCCCAGCGGCTAATTCCTTTTTCCAATGATGCTCGGGCTTGTAACCGAGACTTCTGGACCATAGTCCATCCTTCATACCAAAACCCTCCAGCAAGTTGTTCAATCTGTTTACAGTAAGCTGCACTTTTTCAAAACAAAAAAGAGCTGTAGCAACTGTGACACAAAGGATGTGATGCACAGAACTACAGGTCTTAAAGTGAATACATACTGCTGTAAATCTACGAATGCACTGCCATGCTATTTTTACAACTTACACACCAGCGTGTTCTAATAAATCCTTCACGGCTACACTAACCATGATCAGTCCTGCTACCGGAGGTACAAATGCATTGCTTGCAGGCGGCTGCTTCGCTTTCCGGATTTCAGGTGCGTTGGCAGGTACAATTTTTTTTGTAATTTCTTCACGTGGCTTCTTTGGTTCCTCATCGGAGAATACAACCTTGACGCCTTTGGTAATGCCTTCCTTACGCAACTTGGTGCGGATGACACGGGCAATCGGGTCCATTCTGGTTTGGGAAATATCCGCTACTTGAAAACGACTTGGATCCATTTTATTCGCAGCGCCCATACTGGAGATCAGCGGAATCCCCCGTTTCAGGCATTCCTTAATCAAATGAATTTTGTAAATAATCGTATCTGAAGCATCCAGCACATAATCCAGTTCGTACTTAAATAACTCCTCATACGTTTCTTCCGTATAAAACATGTTCAGTGCAATCGCTTCACATTCAGGATTAATCAGCTTCACACGCTCTACCATCAGATCCGCCTTTTTTTGACCTACCGTCGTTGTCAACGCATGTATTTGGCGATTAATATTGGTGATATCTACAACATCTTTATCAATCAAAATGATACGTCCAACACCTGTGCGCGCCAGTGCTTCCACTGCAATCGAACCGACACCGCCGATACCCAGCACGGCCACCGTGCTATTTTTCATAACCTCAAGACCTTCAGTTCCGATAGCCAGTTCCGTTCGTGAAAATTGATGCAACAATATGGTATATCCTCCCTCACTGATTTAAACTCTATACTTGAACTCCAGCATACAAACCACGAACCCATTATCCATAAAAGGGTAACGGGTTCACGGCATTCTATAATCTATCCACAAGCCACTCGGTGCACTTGCAAAGACAAACGTTCATCTTAAGCTTTAGGAGTAACAGGTTTCGGGGCAAGACGGATGTGAAGCTGTTCCAATTGAGCTTGATCCACTTCGCTTGGTGCATCCATAAGCAGGTCTGTCGCGCTAGCTGTTTTCGGGAATGCAATGGTTTCACGCAGGTTTGTACGACCTGCAAGCAGCATCACAAGACGGTCAAAACCGAAGGCAATACCACCATGTGGAGGCGTACCATATTCAAATGCATCCAGCAGGTAACCGAATTTATCCTTCACTTCCTCAGGCGGCAGGTTGAGCGCTTTGAACATTTTCTCCTGAACTTCACGCTTGAAAATACGCATCGAGCCACCACCCACTTCGTAGCCGTTCAGCACGATATCGTAGGCCTGAGCACGAACTTGACCTGGATCTGTGTCCAAGAGGGCCAGGTCTTCTTCCTTCGGACGAGTGAACGGATGGTGCTCCGCTACATAACGTTTTTGTTCTTCATCATAGCCCAGAAGCGGGAAGTCTACGACCCAGGCAAATTTGAATTTGTTATCGTCGATGAGGCCCAAATGACGGCCAATTTTCAGACGAAGTGCGCCCAATACATCAGCAACTACTTTTTTATTATCCGCAGAGAAGAGTAACAGATCGCCTTCTTCAGCTCCCGTACGCTCTTTCAAGGCTTCGATTTCTTCCGGTGTGAAGAATTTAACGATAGGCCCCTTGAATTCGCCTTCTTTCACTTGGATCCAAGCCAAGCCCTTTGCTCCATAACGTGCTGCAAAAGGACCCAGGTCATCAATGTCCTTACGGCTCCACGTGCCACATCCTTTGGCATTGAGAACTTTAACTTCCCCGCCCTTTTCAATTACGGAAGCAAATACTTTCACACCACTGGTTGCCACGATATCATTGACATTAATCAACTCCAGACCAAAACGCAGGTCAGGCTTGTCTGATCCGTATTTATCCATTGCTTCTGCATGTGTAATTCGTTGGAACGGTGTTTCCAGTTCTACTCCAACGGTTTCTTTGAACAATTTCACCATAAGACGCTCCATCATAGGCAGCAAATCATCCTGTTGCATGAAGGAGGTCTCAATGTCGACCTGCGTAAATTCAGGCTGACGGTCAGCACGCAAATCTTCATCACGGAAACAACGTGCAATTTGGTAGTAGCGCTCCACGCCACCAACCATCAGCAATTGCTTGTACAGTTGTGGAGATTGCGGCAAGGCGAAAAACTCACCTTCATGTACCCGGCTAGGTACCAGATAATCACGGGCGCCCTCTGGGGAACTTTTTGTCAAAATCGGTGTTTCCACCTCAATGAAATCCTCACCGTCCAGGAAATCACGGAATACTTTTGCTGCTTTGGAACGCAGCTTCAAGGTCTGATGCATTTCCGGACGACGCAAGTCCAGATAACGGTATTTCAAACGCAGTGACTCGTCTACTTCCACGCCATCTTCAATGAAGAACGGAGGTGTTTTGGATGCATTCAATACTTCGATTTCAGTGACACGCACTTCAATTTCACCTGTAGGCAGGTTCGGGTTAATCGTTTCTGCATCCCGTTTGACAATGGTACCAGTAACCTCAAGCACATACTCACTACGAACACGGTCCGCAATTTGCAGTGCGTCACCGGAATATGCCGGATTAAATACGATTTGTACAATTCCGCTACGGTCACGCAGGTCTATAAAAAGTACGCCCCCCAAATCACGACGGGTTTGTACCCAACCGTTCAATGTAACTGTTTCTCCGATATGCGCATGAGTCAATGCGCCGCATTGATGACTCCTTTTCATAATACACACTCCTGTTTATATTTAGTAGTTAATGCTATATGACAGCCAGAGGGAGACTCCCCCTGACTGATGTTACACATCTTCTTTATCCTAGTTCTTCCACCAGCTGATCCAGCTTAACAGTGCGCTGCACGCCCGTTTCCATGTTTTTCAGTGCAATTTCACCTTGAACCAGCTCATCTTCACCCAGAATCGCAGTATACCTTGCTTTAAAGCGATCGGCTGATTTCATCTGCGCCTTCATTTTACGACCCAGATAATCTCGTTCTGCGGAAAATCCAGCTTGACGCAATTTGAATAGTTGTTTGGTTACTTCCGTTTCTGCCGCCTCACCCAACGCCACCATATAGATATCTAACGGCTTGGATTCGTTCAGTTTGACACCTTGATGCTCCAAAATCAGCTGGATTCGCTCCAGTCCAATGCCAAAACCAATCCCTGGCTGATCCGGTCCGCCCAGATCTCCAACCAATCCGTTGTAGCGGCCGCCTCCACCGATCGTGTCTATGGCACCAATTCCTTCAGCTTTGAATTCGAACGCTGTCAACGTATAATAATCCAACCCCCGTACCAAACGCGGGTTAACTGTATATTCCACACCCATGGCATCCAAATTTTGCTTCACTTTCTCAAAATGTATGCGAGATTCCTCGTCCAAGCTATCCAAAATCGAAGGTGCACCTCCAAATTTGTCCTGGTCATCTTTGCTATCCAGCACTCGCAGCGGATTACGCTCAATGCGTGCTTGGCTCTCCTTGGTCAACGTATCCTTAATTGGCATCAAGAAGTCCACCAGATGCTGCCGATAAGCTGCGCGACTGGCTGCATTACCGACGGAGTTAATCTCCACCTGTACTCCTTTCAGACCCAGTTCACGGCAGAATTGATACCCGAAAGCAATAACTTCTGCATCCAGTGCCGGATCGACCGCCCCAAATGCCTCAATTCCAAATTGGTGAAACTGGCGCTGACGCCCAGCCTGTGGACGCTCATAACGGAACATCGGACCGATATAATACAGCTTAGTTACATCCGGCTCCCCGTATAGTTTGTTCTCCACATAGGAGCGGACAACCCCTGCTGTTCCTTCCGGACGCAAAGTCATGCTGCGCTTCCCTTTATCCTCAAAAGTATACATTTCCTTTTCCACTACATCCGTCGTTTCACCCACACCTCGAACGAACAAATTCGTTTGTTCGAACATTGGTGTACGAATCTCTCGATAATTAAAGCGGCGGCTAATCTCACGGGCTTTTTCCTCGACCACTTGCCATTTTTCTACACTGCCCGGCAGCAAATCCTGTGTTCCCGTCGGTTTTTGAAAGGCCATTAACGTATCCCCCCATCGTTGTATTTCATATTGTGCTCTTTCTTCTTGCTCCACTTTCAATATAAAACAAAAAATCCCTCGTCCTGTTAACATTAACAGGGACGAGGGATTGTCGTTTACAAATCACCCGTGGTACCACCCACATTCCGGAGTTTGTCCAGACAACCAGCATAAAATCACTCATTGCCCGTCAGCAATATACTGACTCCGCTCATACGTATAACGCCCGTAACGCGCAGTACGGCTATTATGCAGGACCATCCACTGTCGGCACAATTACAATGTACTTTCAGTAGGGTTTCCTCAATTGTTCGCCGCCTGTTCTCGGGGAGGTCATTCATCCGCTCATCAAGGGAATTTTTACAGCCTGGAAATTCCTCTCTGCGCTTGTGGGTTCGGAGTACTTGGTCCCGTCATCAAATCATTTTTCATTATTTTATGATTTTAATGAACCGCTTCGACAAAGTCAAGACATTCTATAGCTTCTCTGCAACTTTCTATCATTGTCACAAATGGACACGAAGAATTTCAACAAATACAAAAAAAAGCAGTCCTGGGATTTAAAGCCCAGGTCTGCTTTTTTTGTTTATTATTTTATTATCTAACTATACTTCTATTTGCTCAGTGAAATTCCAGCAATTCTCAAGTCTATTTTCACGTTTTGCAACCATGGGACGCGTTCTAAGTAGAGGGTGCGATGATGTTGCTGCGGTTGTAGCAACATTGAACATAGATCCTTCAGTTGCTGGGTGGGCCGTCTCATGTGGAACCCAGTAACGTTCTTTGGTAAAAGGATATGTCGGTAGATGAAGGCGATGCGGCTTATCCTCACCATATAACCTGCTCCAATCAACATGTAAGCCTCCTACCCACAATCGAGCTATACCTTCCATATCAGCTGAACCGATGTATGTCTCCAATAAAAAATCCAAATCGTCTGAATCATGAGTCCATGCTCTCTCTGACACTGTCTCTTCTCCCTGAATAAATTGCTCCATCTTATGAAGCAGCTCATCCATAGAAGAAGCAACAAAAGAAACTCGCACAGACATAGACTCCCGCCCAACTTGTAGCGTGTAGGCCAGTTCCCTAAGTCTTTCATAGCTTGCTCCCCGCTCTGATGAGCTATGAATCTTAAGAAATTGGAGCAGATTATGCACGATCTGCTTAAGGTTTTCCTCTTTCTTGGCTGAAAGTGGAATAATAACCAATGTTTCCGTGCCTGAAAGTGAGCTTGTTCCCTTCGTTTCCGATGGTACATATTCTTCCAGAATAAGATGAGTATTACTTCCACTTGCCCCGAATGAGCTTATACCAGCCCGTCTAGGTAAAGAAGAGCATGCTCCGTTCATTTCGATTTCTGGTGCTACCCATGCTTCATATTGTTGCTGAATTTGAAAAAATGAATTTTTAAAATCAATATAGGGGTTGATTTCCTTGGCATGCAATGAAGGAAATAGCTCCTTATATTTAAATTGAAGCAGAATCTTAGTTAGTCCTGCAATGCCCGAAGCAGCTTCTAAATGCCCGATATTCGATTTAATAGACCCTATCACACACTGTTGTTTGTTAAGCCCGCACTCACTAAAAGCCAATTCAAGGCCACGCATTTCTATCGGATCCCCTAATGAGGTCCCTGTGCCATGGGCTTCCACATAACCAATAGTTTGAGGATCAACCCCTGATTTCTTAATAGCGTTTGAAATGACTTCCGATTGGGCTACAGGATCTGGTACCGTAGCTCCCGAAGTTTTCCCAGCATGATTTACTGCAGAACCTTTAATGATTCCGTAGATGGAATAACCTTGCTTTTTTGCCTCGGCTAGACTGGTTAAAAGAATTGCTCCAACCCCTTCACCGGGAACGTATCCGTCTCCATCCTTGCCGAAGCTTCGGCATCTGCCGTCAGTCGAGAGAAACTGAGCTTGCTTCAAAAAAAGGTATTTGTGGGGATGAGTAACTAGGTTAACACCACCTGCAACAGCATAGTCACATTCTCCCTGTCTAATGCTCTCACATGCCAAGTGAATAGCAGTAAGAGAAGAAGAACACATTGAGTCTACAGCCATGGATGGCCCATGAAAATTCAGACAATACGAAACCATATTAGCTATTGATGAAGCTGCAATCCCAAATGCTAATGGCGTTCCACGCTGCGTCATCTCCGCACTAAACAGTTCATAGTTATTCCAAAATACCCCTGCAAATACCCCCACACTCTGATCACTGGTGGAGGGATATTGATGATGACTTTTATCAAGCGAGAACCCCGCGTCTTCACAAGCTTCCCAAGCTGTCTGCAAAAACATTCTTGCCTGGGGGTCCATCATTTCCGCTTGCGCAGCTGATATATTAAAAAATAACGGATCAAACTCATCGATTCTGCCCAGGAAGCCGCCGTGATTATAGATCTCTCTAACATCATAAGACAGTTTATTGTCCCGCCAACGCTCGGTAGGAACATTGGAAATACAATCCTTTCCCTCTTTTAAATTAAGATATAATTGCTCTATGTTATCTGCCATAGGATATTTCCCAGATAGCCCCACAATAGCAATGTCGTCATGTTGACTTCGCTTTTTCTTAACACTTGATTCAGCTTCCTCTTCCTGATCCGCGTTCATTTCCGTTAACCTAATAGAGATACCTGGATTTATCGTTATATTAGATTTCATCTGCTCCTTGATTGCTTGAACATTGCCATAGAGAACCACTGTATGAGTGCTCCCATTTGCCAATACAGCATCCAGTATATGAAGCCCATTGGACGTAGGCAGTGCTTCGCTTCCTCCCGCTTTATACAGCAAATCCTGCATATCTTCACTGATCCGCATGCCGCCTTCAGACCACAATGGCCAATTCACCGTTATCGTTTGTCCACAGCGCTCTCCCCGTTCTACTCGACCCTGTCGTTCCCATGCAAATGCATCCATCCATCCATTTGCACTTGCATAATCGGCCTGTCCTAAATTTCCAGTAATAGCTGAAGCAGATGAAAAAATGACGAAGTATTCCAGCGCATCATGTTTTGTTGCCTGATCCAGATTCCAGATACCACTGACTTTGGGTCGAAACACCTCATGTGCTTCATGCATTTGTTTATTGATAATAAACTGATCTTTTACGACACCGGCAGCATGAACCACTCCCGTTACAAAACCCCAATGATCACGAATATTTGTCATTATCTTTTCTATAGCAGCCAGATCACCAACATCAGCCTGATAATACCGGACTTCTGCTCCCATTTGAACTAATGAGCGCATTTGCCTATTCTGTGGCTCAGTTAATCCCGATCTTCCAATCAATGCTATCTTAGCCTTACATCTAGCTAAATGATTGGCAACATGAAATCCTAATCCACCAAAACCACCAGTAATTACATATACACCTTGCTCTTTAAAGGGAGAAGCCATTTCCTGAAACTTTTTTTCATACAGTTTATTAACAAAACGTTCAGTAGAATCGGTTGGATACAAAACTGTCCGTGCACCATCTTCGAGATGATGGGCTTCCTGTATTAAAATATCCCTAATTTCCGCTGCCTGCCTTGTAGCCATATGTCTAATCATAATAATTTGACCATGAACTTTGTGATTTTCTAAAGAAGCTGTTTTCAGTAAACCCTCCAATGCATATACAGCTTTATGGTCTTTATCCACATCAGCAACAAGCTGAATCAGGATTTCGGAACTTCCTGATTTCTTAATGTGCGTCTGAATAAGATGAAAAACTTGTTCAAAACAATCCTCAAATTGCTGGATGGACTGTGTACTAACAGAATTAAGGTCTAATATTTTCCATGCATCGTTACTTTGCCGTTCGAACCAGGATAACAGCTTTTTGCTTCCGTTATACATGAGCGTGATATGGAGATATTCAGGATACTGCACTTGGGTTGCCGGTATCGATTCATGGCTCCAGAAACGTTCAAAGAGTAATGCTTGAGGCAAACTAGACTGTGGATCGACAGCAACTTGCGATCCCTGGTCCGTATGCTCCTCCTTTTCCTCTATGAACGCAGTTCCGCTATGTTCAAATAAAAATTCAGTTAATGCTGTAATGTTAGGGTACTCAAACAAAAGTGTAGGGTATAATGCTCCGCTCACTTTCTCCTCTAAAACCTTTACCAGCTTCAACAATTCAATGGAATCCAATCCAAGCTCATAAAACCCTTGTTGTATTCCAATCTCACTGGCAGATACATGAAGAACCCTTGAAATTTCCTCTTGCAAATAACGTTCAATAGCAGTTTTAAGAGTACGTTCGTTCTGTACTGTGGGCGTATCATAATTGTCCTCGCTCCCCACATTTTCATTGAACGCTTGAGCATGATTTTCAAGTAAATATCCAGTCAGGCTGTCGATTGTGGAAAACTCAAATAGCAAAGTGGGATACATTATCGTGTCTACTCTTTCCTCCAATACTTTAACCAATCGGAGCAGTTCGATAGAATCCAATCCTAATTCGTAAAATCCTGCACACACTTCTATCGTATCTGCATCTACCTTGAGTACCTTGGCAATCTCTTGCCGCAGGAAATTCTCAATAGCGATTTTAGTAGTTAAAGAAGAGTATTCACTTTCTTCTATTCCCACATATTTATCTTTCGAAACAGGTTTTATTTGTTGAACAGATTGCGCTTTATCCTTCTCCTCAGGCAGAGAAACTACAGGTTCCATCAGTTTTTGAATCAGTTGGGCGTCTCGGATACGTTTAACTGAAAAATTGCGAAATTCAACAGCCACCTCACCTGTCTCACTATATACAGTGATATCTCGGGATATGAGATCTGGATTGATCAGTAGACCGTCTACAACTTCTCGTTCCTCTGTATACGTATAGATGGTGCTCGGAAGCCTTTGATAAATACAAAATCGTTCTATTGAAATAGGCATATAGGGCGAACCGTCCTGGTTCACCCAATGTTGCGTTCCATTTTTGGAAAAAGACATTCCTGCCATCGATGCCCCATCCAACAATGCAGCATGCGCATAAAAATAATCGGCATCATTTTTCGCTAGCTCACTTAGCTGGAGCTTCATTACTTCCTGATTGCCCCGTTGATAGACGTTTCCCAGTGTTTTCATAAACGTGAAATGCCGAATTTTACATCTGCGGGCCAATTCATACATCTCCTCCATGTCCCACTGCTCTGTGGCATCATCCGCGAAGGCGGCAATATCGGGGCATGGTTCTATGAAAATATGCTCTATTCTATACATCAAACAATTCATATTAATAACCTCAGATGTATCCACAGCTTCCTCATTCTTTACTTTTATACTGGTCACTTTCACCTCCCAATATCGTTCCTTTGGAATGAAAGCAACTAGAATCTGCTGGTCAAAATACTCGGATGTGATGATAGGCTGCATGAACAGGACATGACGTAATTCGATGGCCTGGGTTCCTAAATAGCAATCTGCCAGTCTATAGATCATATCCAGTAAAGCCACCCCGGGCAACGTGCGTATTTCATGCACTTGATGATCCCGTACAATTAAATTGTTATGAGTTAGCCGCTGTGCATAGGTTTTGGGAGTTGTTCCTTTACTCATTGCAGTTTCCCCTCCCTATAAATCTCAATGGGTTCAAAAAATCCCTGCTTCCATTCTTCCGCTTTCCGCGTGACCGGTTTTATGGACTCCGGAATATCCATTGGCTCTGGCCAATAGCGTCGGCGGTTAAAGCGAATCCCTTCATCATCTGAACTCAATACAGCCTGAAGTGCATGTGGAACACCTTCATTACTTACGATGATATGAGCATTATTCCCTCCAAGCCCAAATGAACTGATACCTGCACGTAAAATTCCCGCTATACCTGTCCACTTCGAATGGCGCTTTACAATATAAAACGGAGAGTCATCAAAATTAAACCGTGGGTTGGGATTGCTGCAATGCAGTGTTGCTGGCAGCTCTCCACTACTCATGGACAGTAAAACCTTGATGAAACTTGCTATCCCTGCTGCACTAATCAGGTGTCCAATATTACTTTTAACACTACCAATTCCGCAAAACTGTTTGTTACCTGTAAACTTTGAGAACACAGTTGTCAATGCTTTTAGTTCAATAGGATCACCGATAAGGGTACCCGTTCCATGGGCTTCCACATAGCTAATAGTCTCAGGATGAATATGGGCATCTGCAATCGCTTTTTCAATAAGTTCCTTCTGGGCCTCCGGGTTTGGAGTAGTGATACCCATGGTATTTCCATCATTATTGAGCGCTGATCCGTCAATGACACCATAGATTTTATTGTTATCCTTGATGGCTTGTTGCAGGCGCTTTAGAACGACTACGCCACATCCTTCGCCCACACCAATACCATTAGCATCGGCACTGAATGCCTTGGAGCGCCCTTCAGGAGATATGATATTAGCGGCTCCCAGAAGTTGGTATATGGTCCCATCCAATATAATGTCCACCCCTCCAGCCAGTGCAATCTCACTCTCACCGTTCAATACGCTTTTGGCCGCCACATGTATTGCGGTTAATGAGCTGGAACAAGCCGTATCTACTATCATATTAGGGCCTTTCAGATTATAGACATGAGCCAAATGGGCAGCAATAAAATTTTGACCAACACCGATAATGGTATCTTTATCGTTTTCTTTCAGCTTTTGATAATATTTATTGGTTCTCGCGCCCACAAATACACCCACTTGCTTATTCCATAAAGCTTCTTTCGTATATCCGGCATCTGCAATCGCACCCGCGCCACACTCCAGAATTTTACGCTGTAACGGATCAATTTGTATGGCAAGGGATGGAGGGATGTTAAAATAATCAGGATCAAAATCCTCAATTTGATCCATAAACCCACCCACACTCTCAATTGCTTTTCCGGCAAACGTTTGTCTAATATGCCCCACCCGTGAGATGGGGGCTTCACGTATACTATCCATACCATTCTTTAGATTAAGCCAAAATTCATATTTATTATGAGCATCCGGAAATTGACAATCAATTCCTATTACAGCTATTTTATCATTTTTATATAAATCGTTTTCTTCCCTGTCTAGGAACGCTATATTCTCTTCTAATAAGGGAGAAACGGGCTTCTGTTCACATTCTGTATTTGTTACTCCCTGTGCTTGACTTTCTATGTTAAAAAAAGTCTCAAGTATATCCGTGTGGTTCTCAGTTAGATAGGCTGTCAAACTTTTCATGGTTGGATACTCCAAAATTACGGACGGATCAAGTGAGACTTCCTTTAATTCATAGTCCATTCTGGTGATGACCTGAGCCAGCAAAATCGAATCCATTCCATATTGTTGAAATGGAGTATCCGGTTTGAATTCGGCTTTGTCAATTCTCAATTCTTTGGCAAAAAGTGAAACCAACCATGATTGTGTCTTTTCCGTAAGATCAATTTTATCCAGATATCCACTTCCTAGATTTTGCATGGGAGCCTGTACTGGCCCTCTCTCCTCTTTCACGAACTCTGTTACCGAGAGTCTCCGCTTCATTAACTGAGTAGGGTCCCATATAACCGGATTTACCCATGCAGGAAGAATGACTCGATAGCGGGAATCTGCCAGAAGGCTGTCCAACATATTCAATCCTTCTTCGTTGGACATACTGAGCAAACCTGCTTGTTTGTATGGTTTACTGGTGACCTCCCCCATCCCCACTTCCCTCCAGCTAGGCCACTGGATACTCATTATCGAACAAGGTCCTGTAACCGACTCAGCAAAATAATCCATATATGCATTGGCCATTGCGTAGTCGCTGATCCCTGCGCCAAGTGCTGGAATAATGGCAGACACTGAAGAAAATAGCACTAAGAAGCGCAGAGGCTCATTTCTGAAACTTTGATACATGACATTTAGACCCAGCACTTTGGGATTCAATACTTGTCCAATCACCTGTGGAGATTTTCTTATAAACGCCAGATTTTCCAAATCAGCCAGACCCGCACAATGAATGACGCCACCAATAGGACCCATAAAACGCTTGACGGTTTCCACCGTAATTCGCATGGCCTCCACGTCTGATAATTCAACCGATAGGACAAATACCTCTACTCCAAGGCGTTCGATACTTTGAATTGCCCGTATCTTTGCAGCAGTTGCGCTATCCACAGCCTCAAGTGAATTCCATTGCTCCTTCGGCGGCAGTGGTTCCCTACCCGATAGCATCAGCTTCTTTACACCATAATGCTGTACAAAGTGACGCGCACAGAGTAGGCCTAGTCCTTTCGTTCCCCCTGTCACCCATAAAACATGATTTTCGGGGAATTTCCGTTCATGAACTGGATTGTGCTGTACATTGACTTCATTCAAAAACGCGCAATATCTCTGTCCATCGCGGTAAGACACTTCAGTATCCTCATTGTTGTCCATGTATTCGCAGGCAATTTGCTCTGCAAACAATCTATCAGCCATTCCAGATTGTCCATCCATATGACGTGAGCGGATATAGCTGTACTCGCTTTGCAGCATACGATACAAACCAACGTTCAAAGCTCCTGATAAATTGATTTTTTCATTCTTATAAGATTCCAAGTCTTTTGTAACACAAAGCAACATCAAATTGTTTCTATTCCCATACTCAATAAGCTTTTGCAGCCAGGAAATGTATTCAACTTCCGGCTCCTGAGCATAACCGCACCCAATCAGGTCAATACAGCCCGTATACTTATTCCACATGTGATCCTGCATCAACAGATCATCTTTAATTTCATCTCTACCTAATATTCGCACATCTGAAAAATAAGAAGCCAGACAGGCTGCAAGCTCTCCTGTATCATGAGTGGACAAGATTGCAACTGTACCAACGATATCACTTTTTCCGACAAGCGGACTTGCTGCCCATTGCTTCGTTGTATAAGACAATTTTCGAGTTTCTGATCTGTGATGATCGTCTATACTAGCTTTTCGCGAGTCTGGAGCAATGGTGGCCGCATCTGAGATAGTTTGTTTTTGGGGTACCCAAAATTTTTCCTTGCCAAAAGGATAGGTGGGCAATGAAACTCTAGAATATCCCCCATTTGCAAATAATTGATGGTAATTAAGCCCGTATCCTTGCACATACAATTCAGCTATAGTAGACAAATTTCTAGCGAAAAGAGTTTTATCATTTTCATTTATACATTTCGTAATACATTCATTTCCATGCTGTTTTAATTCCAGATCATCCCTATTCTCAGATCCATTCAGAGCGGAAACATACATATTCGCAGTTCTTCCCGTTTCCAGCCAGTTATCCAGTATATTAGCAAGCTCGCTCGTATGACTTACAATGCATGCCAGCCGATAATCAAGGTGTTTACGGCCCAGTAACAAGGTGTAACTCATATTACCTAAATCCGGCTCTTCCACCTTCTTGCAATAAGCGCTCAACTGATGGGCCTGCTGCTGCAACTGTTCTTCTGTTCGTGCAGACAGAACGATTAAATAACTGGAGACAGGTGCATAATGCCGATTCATTTCAGGAGCTTCTTCAATCACCATATGAGCATTGGTACCGCTGAATCCAAAAGAGCTTATGGCCGCGCAACGTTTTGTATTCCAAGGAACAGACCATTCCTTGAAACTTGTATTTACATAGAAGGGGCTATCGTCCATTTTAATATTCATGTTTCCATGTTGATAATGGAGGGAAGGAACCATTTGCCGATGCTGTAAAGAAAGTAATATTTTCAGCACTCCAGCTATACCAGAAGCATATTGGGTATGACCAAGATTCGATTTAATGGTACCTAACGCACAATAGCTCTTCTTATTGGTGTATCTAGTAAATGCCCGATTCAAGGCCTTATATTCTATAGGATCACCTAACTGTGTGCCTGTCCCATGCGCTTCAACCATTTGTATATTTTCTGGATGAATCCCAAAACGATCGAATACAGTTTGTTCCAAACGTTCCTGAGATTTCGCGCTTGGTGCCGTAATCCCATTAGTAAAACCATCCTGATTGACCGCAGTACCTTTAATGACACCGTATATGTGGTCACCATCGGCAATGGCCTCCTCTAAACGCTTCAGAACAACTACACCTGCTCCTTCGCCTGGCACAAATCCATCTGCTCTATCATCAAAAGCATGGCACCGTCCAGTTGGGGACAACATATTGGCACGATTAGAATACACATAAAAATTGGGAGTTGTCTGAATAAATATGCCGCCCGCCAAGGCCATGTCTATTTCTCTCGTCCAGAGCCCCTGACAGGCCATATGAATCGCTACCAGTGAACTGGAACAAGCCGTATCTACTGCAATCGCTGGTCCATGCAAATCTAGGTAGTAGGAGATTCTGGCAGGGAGAATAGAACTAGCGTTTCCCCAAAAAGCTTGGGCTGGAGGGTTATCGTCGAGCCATTCTGCATAATCGGAAGGACCACAACCTACATAAACGCCACAGTCCTTACCTTGTATCCCCGAACCCGCATATCCAGCATCCTCCAAGGCTTTCCAAGACTCTTCCAGAAAAATACGTTGCTGCGGGTCCATGTATGCAGCTTCCAGTCCTGTAATATTAAAAAATCTGGGATCAAATCGGTCAATATCTTCTATAAAACTACCATAGTTACAATACTCTTTCCCTTGATCGTAATACTGGGATAAATCCCACCGGGATACCTCCTGGATTAAGTCATTTCCATGAACCAAGTGATCCCACAATTCCTCAACCGATGCCGACTGGGCAAAGCGCCCGCTTATACCAATAATGGCGATATCATCTTTTTTATCTTGTATTGGAATTCCTTCAGAAGTCTTTTTATTTAAAATAGAGTCATTTCTGGCAAGTGGACGGGCATTGTCGGTTGCTTTTGTTGTTTTTTCGTTGGCAGATATTCCTTTTCGAGACAAGCCGTCAGTTTGAAACCGGTTGGTCCATGTCCGTGCAACTACATCCTGATGCTGCGACAAAATATAGGAGGACAATTGACGAATGGAACTATAATCAAATAAATCAGTAGTTTCCAATTCAATGCCAAGCGTATGGTTAATCGCTTGAATAAATTGGACTCCCGTAATAGAGTCAATACCGTAATCAGAAAAGGACTCCTCAGAATCTATCATATTAACTTCGACTTTAAGAGTAATGGACAAATGTTGAAGCAAAGTTTCTTTTACAAAATACTGCACATTCTGTTTTGAAGAAGGCGATATCCGAGAAGGGACTGCTGGTGAAAACACTTCCTTATACTGTGACAAGATGTATGCTGTAAGCAAATTAACCGAGCTGTAATCAAACAGATCAGTGCTTTCAAGTTCGATGTGCAATATGCGATTAATGCTCTGCACCAATTGTGTTCCCGTAATAGAATCGACACCGAAATCGGAGAACGAATCATCATGGTCAATTAGGTGAGCCATTACCTTTAAAGATTCTGATAATGTATGGACAATGCATTCTTTCACATATGTTTCGATGTCCATTCCATTCGATTTAAGATTGGTCTGTGTTGGGGCACCAGATGATGGTTGACTTGAAACCGACGTTCTTCCCCTGTCCCGCTTCGTACCTCGAGTGACCTGAACTATACCATCACTTTGCGCACTAATAATCTGCTGCCCAAGCTGGGTTTCTTCCGCTGCCAAAAAGCCAACATGGTGATACCCTTCGATTTCCAATAGTTTTTTCCACTGAGTTGGATATAAGCCTGGACATCCCTGAATACGTACGGCAGGATCTTCATACATCCACCATCCCTCCAACAAACCGAAGGTCAGATGAGTAAAGATGGATTTGTCTGAAATTTCATTTAAGAGAATCAGACCGTTATTAGAGATCAAGCTCTTAGCGTTGCGTAGGGTTCGCCGGATATTCCGGGTAGCATGCAATACGTTAGCCGCAATGACAATGTCATATTTCCCTACCTCAATCCCTTGCTCGGTTACGGCTTCTTCAATATTTAAAACCTCGAATTTCAGAAAAGGATTCTGTTCTCCATAAACTCGTTCCCCATGCTTTAGAAAAGCTTTGGAAATGTCTGTGTAACAATATTCCTCAACATATTGTTGGAATGGCTTTAGTTTATCGAGAACTATTGATGTTGTTCCTCCTGTTCCCGCACCAATTTCCAGAATACGTATTTTTGTTTCTCTATGTTGCTTTAGCCTATGTTCCAAGAAAGCAGTTACCTGATCCGAGAGCATTTCATTAAAATAATCAGCAACCTTGTTATGCTTGTAAATACCTTCGACAAGGTGCATGGAACCTTTGGGAAACATAATATCAGTTGCGGGAACTTTTCCGGTTAAGATTTCTGGTAGTGCTTTTAACGTAGCTTCAACCAGTAGAACCTGGGCTCTCAAATTAGCATCTTTAGTCCAATGCTGTTTGCTTTGTTCCCATTTCCCCCAAACTTCATGAATATCGGATACGGTAGAGACAACGGCCGGATTACGTGTAAAGATATCCAAACTTTCTTTCATCCATAATCTATATATCTCCTTTAATCCATAGCTTGCCCACAAACGATCATCTTCTGGATTTGCGTTCAGCAGCCCCATAGTACGCAACTGAGCTTGTAATATCTGAATTAAAAGTCTATCTACGGCTTTTATTTGTTCTCTGTAAATGTCGAATTGCTCACCATTCTTCATGGTTGTCCTCCTTGTTTTAATGAGTGCATACAATTTGCTTCTCCCAGTTCACTTCCTTGATTCCCAACGGATCTGTCGTTCGCATAACCCCCAACTGGTGCAGCTGCCCCGATACCAGTTGCTCCAATATTCGCATCCCCTCTTCCGTCCGTATGGATTGGATCCCTAGCCGCTCCATCTGCTTGCGGTATCGTTCTCCTGATACTACCCCAACCTGGCCCCAATACCCCCAGTTCACCACCTTCACCTCACACGACCACTCTACGGATAGCTGGTGCGCGAATGCATCCTTAAAGGTACAGCCTGACACATAGTTGCTTTGCCCCGCTGCCTTGGTGAATGCGTTAAAGGAAGAGAAGAACAATACAAAATCCAATGCTTCTCCTTGAAATGCTCTCGCCAGGTGTACGCTCACATCTACCTTAGCCTGCAGCGATTTACAGAATTCCTCCTCCTCCATCTGTCCCAAACTCCGGTCTGACAGCACGATCGCCGAGTGTACCACACCATGGATATCTCCATACGCCTGACGTACTAATCGACACGCTTCTCCCAAGGCGGTCTCGTCCGATGCATCCGCTGCGATATACATCGGCTCGGGTCCTATCTCCGCTAACCGTTCCCGCTTGCCTCGAATGGCTTCATCCTCTGTCCGCCGCCCGATCCAAACGATCTGTGCCTGGTACGTACGGATCATATATTCACTCCAGACGGTTCCCAATCCCCCCGCTCCACCTATGACTACATACACGCCCCCATGGCGGTAGCGCGTTGGATAACCCGTTTCCATCGTCACAGGGACAAGTTCCTGGCGGTACCATTCTCCTTCCCGGTTCACAAGCCCGTCTCCTTCTGCATTGGGCGGCAGGAACAGCAGCTCAGACCATGGCCACTCCACTCCCGCTTCCATATCCGCTAACCGAACCTTCCAATGGCTATATTCCTTTGCCATCGAACCGATAAAACCGTGTACACTCGCGTGGGTCGGATCGACCTCGTCGTACTTATTTACCGGTTGGGCCTGAACCGTAATCACCGTCCATTCCAACGTCCGATGTCCATACCCCAGCTGCAACATACTTTTGACGAGTCGGAATAACTGGATTACCCCATCTTCTTGGCCCTCAATAATCCGCTTCTCTTCTAGGGCCGGGATTTCCGCTTCCGGACCGATCCAGATCACATGGCGGATGCTTCCGCAATCCTCCAGTTTCCCCTGAATGTCCTTCACCGGCTCTCCGGCATGGAGAGCCACAACCTGCGCCTGCGGGTAGTATGCCATCACGGCTTCCCGTCGCTCCCGGCTCCCGCCAATCAGAACTATGTCGCTCTGAGCAGACCCGGAAGGGTCCGCTTCTTCCGTGATCCTACACGGCTCCCATACGGGCGCTACAATCACGTTCTCTGCTGCCACTTCTACTTCAGACGGTGCCAAAGGATACGTCAAAGACTGCGTTAAAGAACGCGAACCCCCTCCCTGCAGCCGTGAGGTAAATCCGCGTAGACTTACGCATAGCCTGCCTGTGTCATCGTAGACATCCACACTCCGTTTTTGCACCCGCTCTTCCTGTACTCGCTCCCCTTCTTCGCTCATGTGTACCCACATCTGGCTCGTACACGGACCGTACACGGTCAGCTCCCGCAGGCTAAATGGCAGGGCTGGAGCGCCCGCTGTGTTTTCTTGCGGCCCCAGTAGGGTCAGCCCAATGGCTGCCTGCAACGCCCCATCCATCAAGCTGGGATGAAGCACGTAATCGTGGGCTGGTGCCGACACACCAGAAGGTAACGACACTCTCGCCCATACCTGGCCCGCTCCAGCCTGCACGCTTTCCAGCGAGCGCTGGCCTGCTCCATATTCAATCCCCATCGCCGCAAACGCTTCGTAACAGGCGGTAATCGGCACCTCTTGTGCACCCGCAGCCCGGTGCTCCGCCATCCGCTTCGCGATATCCTCCCGCACGCTTTCCACGTTTGTCACCACACGAGCAGTTCCTTGGCTGTACACCACATCTTCCATGGCTCCCGTTGATCCCTTGTAGATTTCATAACCAATGTCACCTTCCTCGCCCGCCATCAGACGGAGCCTTACCTCTACCGACTGCTCTTCGACTGTGATCGGTTGCATCCAGGTCACTTGCTGTAATTGCAACGTAAGCCACTCTCCCGGCTTCACCTCCAGCGCCTGCTCCACCGCTGTTCGTGCCATTTCCAGATAGGCTACCCCTGGCAGCATCTTACGTCCCTGCACTCTGTGATCCGTCAGGAAAAATTCCTCACCGCTAAAAGTGGAACTATACCGCTGCTCCGACAATACCGAAATATTCCGGTGCAGCAACGGATGCAATCGAGAATCCGTATCCTCCCGGCTTCGCCCGGCCGCTTCCTTCCCTTCCGCCTGCGGAACCCAGTACCGATCCCGCGCAAATGGATATGTGGGTAGGCTGATACGGCACGGCCGGTTCTCTCCGTACAGCGCCTGCCAGTTCATGCTCAACCCCTTAACCCATAAATCCAACAGCTTGGCATATTTCCCTTTATAAATCCACTGACGGATCGTCTCCTGCATATCCTCATCCGTCTCCAGGGCGGATATCGTTTCCTTATAGCGTTTGACATTTCCGCGAAACCATCTGCCAGCTTTCTGATGCTCCGCATATTCCCTCAGCTGTGCTGCTAAATCCGAGACGGATTCCACGATCAGTCCCAATCGTTCTTCCATGGCTTCCCGTCCAACCTGTAGGGTATAGGCGATGGACTCCAACCTGTCGTCGCCGTAATCCCCCTGCTCCATCGCTTCAAGCAATTGAAGCACTTGCTCTTGCAACCGCTGCTCATCCTTACCTGACAGAACAACCATTACGGGTGTGCGCGGTGTTGCTCCGAAATGCTCCTTACGGTTCTCCTGCGGAATATATTCCTCCACCAGCACATGTGCATTCGCTCCTCCGGCTCCAAAGGATGAAATGCCTGCAATACGCGGAAAATCCTTTACCGTACCGTTCATTTCAATCTGAGGTCGTTTCCATTCTGCCAGTTCCTGCTGGAGTACGAAAGGAGTATCCTCAAATGGGATCTCCGGATTCTGCGTCTTTGAATGCAGCGTTGGAGCCAATTGACCATGCTTCATTTGCATCAATACTTTGGTTAAAGCCGCAATGCCTGCCGCGCTTTCACAATGTCCGATATTGGACTTAACAGAGCCAAGAGAACAAAATTGCTTGTCAAGGGTAGATTTTTCATAGGCCTGCTTCAAGCCTTCTATTTCAATGGGATCACCTAGGGCTGTTCCTGTACCATGCGCTTCCACATAACTAACGGACCTTGGATGAATTCCAGCACGCTCCAGTGCATCGGAAACAACTTGCGACTGTGCCGCGGGACTAGGCACCGTATAGCCGTTAGTTTTTCCTCCAGAGTTCAACATGCTTCCACGGATAATTCCATAAATATGATCACCGTCTGCTACTGCTCTACGGAGAGGCTTTAGAATGACGGCTCCTACACCTTCACCATCAACAAAACCATCTGCCTTATCACCAAAAGACTTGCATTGTTGGCCTTTACTTAACATATTCATGTCAGTTAATTTCAAGTAGTGGGCGGGATCCACAATCAAATTGACTCCACCTGCAATAGCACAATCGCTAGTTCCACTTCGCAAACTTTCTATCGCCAAATGAAGAGCTGTCAGCGAAGAAGAACAGGCCGTATCTACCGCTAGACTAGGCCCTCGGAAATCAAGAGTGTACGAGATTCGATTAGCGACAGACCAATATGAAGCTCCTGTTGGATAATGTGCATTCATAACCCCGACAAACACTCCGACTCTTTGATGATCACCGAGAGAAGTAGGAGTATACCCTGCATCTTCAATTGTGGTATAAACAGTTTCCAAAAAAACGCGTTCCTGCGGATCCATTAATTCTGCTTCACGGGGGGATATACGAAAAAATAAAGGGTCGAATTTATCAGCATCTTCAATAAATCCACCCCATCTCGTATAAATTGATCCTTTCGTACCTTTCGCTCCCTTGAAATAATCCGCCCAATTCCATCGGTTCTGTGGAATCTCCTGAATACAATTTTCCCCTTTCTGAATATTGTTCCAAAAGTCATTAATATTTTTGGCTTGCGCATAACGTCCGGACAAACCAATTACAGCCACTTCACGGTCAAAATTAGAATTCTCATCTGGCTTAAAATCAAGCTCAGCAGGCAGATATCGATGATTTTGAAAAGCGTTGGCCCGTATTCGTACATTGGGGGAATTTAGGGTTGTATAATTCTGTATAGCCCGCTCCCCCTTCGGTTCCTCTTCAATTCCGACAAGTGTTATTAAATCTGCTTCTCTTGTACGGATAAAATAATCCACCAATTCATGGATCGTTGAGTGCTCAAAAAATAAAGTACTGCTTACATTTTTCATTATTTTTTTGAATTCACTCGTCAATTGAACCACAAGAATAGAATCCAGACCGTAATCGGCTAAAGGCTTCTCACTGTCCAACTGCTCTGGAGGAATTTTAAACACCTTGCCAATTAGCGTTTTAAAGAAGTGTTCACTTTTTTGACGAAACAGGCCTCCGTTCATTTGAGACATATGTGTCGCTACTGGCACCTGGTTCCATCGCTGACATGTGTAAGTCTCTGTCTCTTCGTGTTGCCCGCTCCTAAGCGATATATTTAGCTGCTTTTTTTGACGAATGACGCCATCACTTTCAGCCTGAATAATTTGTTGTCCCAATCGATGTTCCCCTGCCGCAGGAAAAGTTACTGAATGAAATCCTTCATGATGCAGCACTTTCTCCCACATTTCAGGATAAAGCCCCGGGCACCCCGGGATACGTACTGCCGTATCCTCATACATCCACCACCCTTCCAACAAACCAAAAGTCAAATGCGTAAATAGGGTATTAGCGGTAACCTCATTTAAAAGAAGCCATCCATTCCGAGACGTACAAGCTTTTACATTCCTTAATGTGTGTCTTATATTGTGAGTGGCGTGCAGCACATTAGTGGCGATAATCAAATCAAAACCACCTTCATCAATGTTCTGTGCGGCAACAGGCTCTTCAATATTCAAAAGCTTATACGTCATCGGTATTTTTCGTGAGTTGTATTTCTCCTGCGCATGGATGAGGAAAGCTCTAGATACGTCAGTGTAGCAATATTCTTCAATATATTCTTGAAAAGGTTCCAGTCTGCTTAACACCGCCTCGCTGGTCCCCCCGGTGCCCGCCCCGATTTCCAATATGCGAATACGTGCAGACAAGTTTCGATCGATACACCCCGTAACATATGCAACAACTTGATCGGACAAAATATCGTTAAAATAGTCGGCAACAGGATTGTTCTGGTAAACATTCTCCACCAGCTTCATAGATCCATTCGGAAACATAATATCGGTAGCAGGATAAGCCCCGCTCAGAATATCAGACAAATGAAACAACATCGGCTCTAACAGATGAATTCTGGATTGTAAGTCTGGATTGTACAAAATCCATTCCTTCTTTTTTTTGTCCCATTCTTCCACAAGTTCATCTAATGGCATAAAACTAGACTCCTCGTTTCTAGCCAGTATGGCTAAACTTTCGTTTAGCCACTTCATGTACATGCTGTTAATTTTCCCGTTCACACGTATCTCGTTGATTTCCAAATTACAATCCGGGTACACTCCTAATTGTTTTAGCTGGCTACCTAACCATTTCAGAAGGAATGTGTTCATCAAGTTCATCGACTCGCTAAATAAATCCAGACGCTTCGTTATTTTCATGACCATCTCTCCATCTGCTTATTTCCGCCAGACCATTAGGGGCATAGCGGACTTCACATATACCGCCCTTTCGCCGCGTTGCATTATCCATGAAATTTAAAAATCTGTGCGCACCATACCTACATTGTAATGAACTCACCCCAGTTCACTTCCTTGATTCCCAACGGATCTGTCGTTCGCATGACCCCCAACTGGTGCAGCTGTCCCGATACCAGTTGCTCCAATATTCGCATCCCCTCTTCCGTCCGTATGGATTGGATCCCTAGCCGCTCCATCTGCTTGCGGTATCGTTCTCCTGATACCACACCAACCTGGCCCCAATACCCCCAGTTCACCACCTTCACCTCACACGACCACTCTACGGATAGCTGGTGCGCGAATGCATCCTTAAAGGTACAGCCTGACACATAGTTGCTTTGTCCCGCTGCCTTGGTGAATGCGTTAAAGGAAGAGAAGAACAATACAAAATCCAATGCTTCTCCTTGAAATGCTCTCGCCAGGTGTACGCTCACATCTACCTTAGCCTGCAGCGATTTACAGAATTCCTCCTCCTCCATCTGTCCCAAACTCCGGTCTGACAGCACGATCGCCGAGTGTACCACACCATGGATATCTCCATACGCCTGACGTACTAATCGACACGCTTCTCCCAAGGCGGTCTCGTCCGATGCATCCGCTGCGATATACATCGGCTCGGGTCCTATCTCCGCTAACCGTTCCCGCTTGCCTCGAATGGCTTCATCCTCTGTCCGCCGCCCGATCCATACGATCTGTGCCTGGTACGTACGGATCATATATTCACTCCAGACGGTTCCCAATCCCCCCGCTCCACCTATGACTACATACACGCCCCCATGGCGGTAGCACGTTGGATAACCCGTTTCCATCGTCACAGGGACAAGTTCCTGGCGGTACCATTCTCCTTCCCGGTTCACAAGCCCGTCTCCTTCTGCATTGGGCGGCAGGAACAGCAGCTCAGACCATGGCCACTCCACTCCCGCTTCCATATCCGCTAACCGAACCTTCCAATGGCTATATTCCTTTGCCATCGAACCGATAAAACCGTGTACACTCGCGTGGGTCGGATCGACCTCGTCGTACTTATTTACCGGTTGGGCCTGAACCGTAATCACCGTCCATTCCAACGTCCGATGTCCATACCCCAGCTGCAACATACTTTTGACGAGTCGGAATAACTGGATTACCCCATCTTCTTGGCCCTCAATAATCCGCTTCTCTTCTAGGGCCGGGATTTCCGCTTCCGGACCGATCCAGATCACATGGCGGATGCTTCCGCAATCCTCCAGTTTCCCCTGAATGTCCTCCACCGGCTCTCCGGCATGGAGAGCCACAACCTGCGCCTGCGGGTAGTATGCCATCACAGCTTCCCGTCGCTCCCGGCTCCCGCCAATCAGAACTATGTCGCTCTGAGCAGACCCGGAAGGGTCCGCTTCTTCCGTGATCCTACACGGCTCCCATACGGGCGCTACAATCACGTTCTCTGCTGCCACTTCTACTTCAGACGGTGCCAAAGGATACGTCAAAGGCTGCGTTAAAGAACGCGAACCTCCTCCCTGCAGCCGTGAGGTAAATCCGCGTAGACTTACGCATAGCCTGCCTGTGTCATCGTAGACATCCACACTCCGTTTTTGCACCCGCTCTTCCTGTACTCGCTCCCCTTCTTCGCTCATGTGTACCCACATCTGGCTTGTACACGGACCGTACACGGTCAGCTCCCGCAGGCTAAATGGCAGGGCTGGAGCGCCCGCTGTGTTTTCTTGCGGCCCCAGTAGGGTCAGCCCAATGGCTGCCTGCAACGCCCCATCCATCAAGCTGGGATGAAGCACGTAATCGTGGGCTGTTACCGACACACCAGAAGGTAACGACACTCTTGCCCATACCTGGTCCGCTCCAGCCTGCACGCTTTCCAGCGAGCGCTGGCCTGCTCCATATTCAATCCCCATCGCCGCAAACGCTTCGTAACAGGCGGTAATCGGCACCTCTTGTGCACCCGCAGCCCGGTGCTCCGCAATCCGCTTCGCTATATCCTCCCGCACGCTTTCCACGTTTGTCACCACACGAGCAGTTCCTTGGCTGTACACCACATCTTCCATGGCTCCCGTTGATCCCTTGTAGATTTCATAACCAATGTCACCTTCCTCGCCCGCCATCAGACGGAGCCTTACCTCTACCGGCTGCTCTTCGACTGTGATCGGTTGCATCCAGGTCACTTGCTGTAATTGCAACGTAAGCCACTCTCCCGGCTTCACCTCCAGCGCCTGCTCCACCGCTGTTCGTGCCATTTCCAGATAGGCTACCCCTGGCAGCATCTTACGTCCCTGCACTCTGTGATCCGTCAGGAAAAATTCCTCACCGCTAAAAGTGGAACTATACCGCTGCTCCGACAATACCGAAATATTCCGGTGCAGCAACGGATGCAATCGAGAATCCGTATCCTCCCGGCTTCGCCCGGCCGCTTCCTTCCCTTCCGCCTGCGGAACCCAGTACCGATCCCGCGCAAATGGATATGTGGGTAGGCTGATACGGCACGGCCGGTTCTCTCCGTACAGCGCCTGCCAGTTCATGCTCAACCCCTTAACCCATAAATCCAACAGCTTGGCATATTTCCCTTTATAAATCCACTGACGGATCGTCTCCTGCATATCCTCATCCGTCTCCAGGGCGGATATCGTTTCCTTATAGCGTTTGACATTTCCGCGAAACCATCTGCCAGCTTTCTGATGCTCCGCATATTCCCTCAGCTGTGCTGCTAAATCCGAGACGGATTCCACGATCAGTCCCAATCGTTCTTCCATGGCTTCCCGTCCAACCTGTAGGGTATAGGCGATGGACTCCAACCTGTCGTCGCCGTAATCCCCCTGCTCCATCGCTTCAAGCAATTGAAGCACTTGCTCTTGCAACCGCTGCTCATCCTTACCTGACAGAACAACCATTACGGGTGTGCGCGGTGTTGCTCCGAAATGCTCCTTACGGTTCTCCTGCGGAATATATTCCTCCACCAGCACATGTGCATTCGCTCCTCCAAAACCAAAGGAACTTATTCCTGCTCGTCTTGGCAGCTCCTTACCCTCATTATCCAACTGAGGCTCCCACTTACAGGTCTCCTGAACGATATAGAAGGGGCTTTCCTCCAGCTCAATATACGGATTCACTGTCTCTAAGTGCAGATTCTTCACAAGCGTTTGATTCTTCATTTGCAACACAACTTTAATTAAACCAACGATGCCAGCCGCCATCTCCAAATGTCCGATATTAGTTTTCACAGTTCCCAATCCGCAATAGCCGGATTTGTCACTACCGTTATGATCCCGATTCTTTAATTCCTGGAAGGCCTGCTTCAGTGCATTGATTTCAATAGGATCTCCTAGAGGCGTACCGCTACCGTGAGCTTCGATATAACCTACTGTATCAGGTCTGATCCCAGCCCTTTGGTACACAGATTTTAATAATTCTGCCTGTGACTTCGGATTAGGCGCGGTCAAAGAGTTGGCTCTTCCTCCATGATTTTCTCCCGTTGCTCTAATAACTGCATAGATATGGTCACCGTCCAGTTCAGCATCCTTCAATTTTTTGAGGAGTATCATACCAACTCCTTCACTTCTGACGTAACCATTCGCTTGGTCCGAAAAGGTCTTACATCTTCCATCCTTGCTGAGCATCCCCGCTTTATGGAAGCTCTTATAATCTTCCGGACTAAGCAGCGTATTAACGCCGCCTGCCACAGCCGTTTCGCAATCACCATTTCTGATCGCCTGAACTGCTCTGTGAACTGCAATCAAAGAACTGGAACAAGCAGTTTCAATAGGCTCACTAGGACCGTGAATATCAAGAAAGTAGCTCATCCTGTTCGGTCCCACGGAGGGCACCTTCCCTGTGGATGAATATCCCTCGACGACTGTACCAGACTTGGTAAGCAGCTCACTGTAGCCAGTTCTTCCTGTGCCTACAAACAATCCCATTCCGGTTCCTGATACTGCTTTAGCCGAATACCCAGCATCTTCTAAAACCTTCCAAACATAGGTCATTAGCAAACGCTGCTGAGGATCCATCAGTTCGGCTTCTCGAGGAGTAATCCCAAAGAACAGGGCATCAAATTCATCCACTCCACTTATAAAACCTCCCCACGGCACCTCCGAATTCACACCTGGATCACAGGTGCCCCATTCCTGGCGTTCACGAGGAATCTTAGTAATACAGTCTTTACCTTGGACAAGATTTTGCCATAACTCATCTACATTTTCGGCCATAGGGAAAATTCCACTTATTCCGATGATAGCCACTGGTTCCAGAACTGCATGTTCTTGTAGGACAGGAGCAACAAATCTGGGGTTCATACGTCTGGAATGAAGGCTTGCTGTTTCTTCCCATTTCCAAGCTCCTAAGTCATTTTTCGTTTCCGATGGTTCTGGCAATGCTTCTCCATACCCTAGTTGCTCTGGCGCCTGCCAATTGAAAAAGTCACGGTGTTCTAGTAACAGATACTTCGCAAATTCCCGAATTCCTGAATATTCAAAAAATAGAGCTGGCGTTATATCCAATTCGTAAGCCTGATTAAGACGATTAGCCAGTTGAGTTAATGAAATAGAGTCAAATCCATATTCTCCCCATTCAGCATCATCATCAATATCCTTAGCATTCACATCCAAAACATTGGATATTGCTTCCGCCAAAATCATAAGCACCTTATGCAACAGTTTTTCCGTACTATCAGCAGCTGTCGAACGTGGTTGAATCGGCTTGGTCTTCGCTTTTTTTAAGGTAAGCAGTTTATCCCTCATTCGCGAAACCTGACCATATATGCCCATAACCTGTTTTCTCCCTGAAGACATGGCCTGATAAAAAATATCCAATCCGGTTTGAATGCTAATTGACTGCATGCCAGTATTTTGTAGCATGAACTTCTCGGTATCCGTATCCATACGCATACCTCCGTCCCTCCAAAGGGGCCAATCCATTACCAGAGTTTGTCCTTTTCGCTGACAAGAAGTCTCCAATCCGGACCGATATTCAGCGTAGCTGTCCATAAACAAATTGGCCATCGCATAATCAGATTGTCCAGCATTCCCCAAAATCCCGGCAGCAGATGAAAATAGAACAAAAAAGTCTAAATCAAACTCTTGGCTTTCTTCATCCAAATACAATGTGCCAGCAACCTTGGGAGCCATTACCTTCTTTACTTCTTCCGCCTGCTTGTTCAAAATGAAACTGTCGTAGATCGCACCTGCACTGTGGATAATACCATTTAAAGCCCCAAACTCCTCTTTAATGCTTTCCATCAACACACGGACTGCTTGACGATCTGTAATATCTGTCCTTTTGTATAAAACTCTAGCCCCGGATGCTTCAAATTCAGTTAGTTTGGACTTCACAAGTTCATTCAGTGGAGATCTCCCAGCGAGAATCACAGTCGGACAGCGAGAGTTTCTTACCATTTCTTCGCAAAAAATAAGTCCCAATCCCCCTGCACCACCGGTAATCAGATATATTCCATTATCCTTCCAAGGCTTCATGGCCTCGGACTGTCTACTAATTTCCTCCCACTCCGAGACCCAACGTCTTTCCTCATGGTAACGAACATGCAGACCCGGTGAGCATTGAGCGTTTTCTGTAATCATTCTAATAAGTTGATCCGCCGTTTCAACTGTACTAATCTCCAGCATTTGTCCTATAATTTTGCTGCTTTCAATTTGCGCGGTTTTGAGCAAGCCTAATAGGCCAGTGAACATATAACGTTCTAGCGGATTGAAAGCTACAATCTGCACTAGCACCTGTCCATTGGCCTGATCTCGAATAATTTTTTGTACTTCTCCCAATGCCTGTAATGCATAATCCTGATATCTATCTACCGCATGTATGGCCTTGGAAAGCAGGGAGACACACACCACATCACGAAGTCCTTTTCGTATTGGTCCTATCCATCTTTCATCAGGTTCACAAAGCAAGACTACGTGCTTGATGCATTCCGTAGTTAGGACTGCCTGTTCAATGGTTTGCTGTTTCCATACAGGTGACAGCATTAATGTAGAAATATCGGGCTTATCCGTTACTTCTTCCTTTAAAATTCTTGAAGTAAGTCCATTCATTCGAATACAGATATTCCCCGCATCATCGCAGATATCGACATCCACTCTTAACAATGAGCTTCCTGCATCATATCCTTCACTGTAACGAATACACGCCCACATGGTAGAAGTGCAGGACTGTAAGATAAGAATTTCTTGTAAGGCAAACGGCAAAAGTGGATTGTTCCCTGTCTGTCGCTGACTAAGCAATCCGATGGTTGCCTGCAATGCTGAATCGACCACACCCGGATGCAGAACATATGCCTTCCCTGAACCACTCGTCACCAGTGGCAGACGCAGTTTCGCTAGAACCTGATCTGTCCCAGCATAGAGCACTTCAATTCCTCGATGTCCTTCACCGTAAGAATAACCCATTTTTTCAAAAGCTTCATAACAAGCTGCCCCCGTCATGCTAGTTTGATTACAGGCTGCTTGTAGACTTGAGATATCCAGTGTTTGTGTTTTGATGTTCGTGCATATTTCGATTCGGCCCTGGCTGTTTACAAAATTATCCGAACCATCCTCAGACTTTCTGTAGATGGTATAACCAATCTCTCCTCCATCCTCCATGTATAATCCGATATGTACTTCAACAGGCAGCGTATCAACCATCACCGGACTGGCCCATACCACATTTTTTAATTTGATGGTAAGTTGATCTGCTGAAGACATGTTTGTCGCCAACTCTGCGGCTTTTCTTGCCATTTCCAAATGTGCCACACCTGGCAGGACTTTATGTCCTCTGATCTGGTGATCAGTCAAAAAGAATTCCTCACCCGTAAATGTGGAGCTGTATCTTTGCTCAGTTAAATCTGATGTATTGCGGTGAAGCAACGGATGAATATAGGCCGATCCTGCTGCTGAAGAATATACGCTGTCCTTTATGTCAGTTGGGGACCGTTCGGATATCCAGTACCGTTCCTTGGCAAACGGATATACTGGAAGACTCATTCTTTTAGGAATGTCCGCTTCGTATATTTGAGTCCAATCGATATCTACTCCCTTTACCCAAAGATCCAGAAGTTTTGTGTACTTTTTCTTCTGAATCCATGCCGATACGGCTTTCTTCATATCCTCATCTGCTAATAGCAACATCACCGACTCTTTATTACGCTTGCTTCTCCCCCTATAAATATCCTTAAAATCTCCTTTTTTCTCATAAAACAACTTGAGTTTTTCTTCCAGTTCCTTGACAGAACCCACCATCAAACCCAAACGTTCCTCCATAGCCTCTCTACCTACTTGAAGGGTATAAGCCACGTTCCGTAAATGATCATCTTGAATTTGCCCTTCTTCTATAAAAGCCAGCAGCTGATGTACCTTTGCAAACAGCCTGTCTTCATTTTTTGCGGATAATACAACGATGGCTTTTTCACCTGAGTTCACATCAAATGAAGCTATGGATTCAACAGGTTCCGTAAATTCCTCCATAATTACATGTGCATTGGCCCCACCCGCTCCAAAAGAGGAGATGCCAGCGATTCTAGGATATTCCTTTCGCTCTCCATCCATCTCCACCACAGGACGGTTCCAATCCGATAATTGCCTTTGAACCACAAATGGAGTGTCTGAAAAAGGAATGTTGGGATTCAATTGTTTCACATGTAAAGTGGGTACAATTTTTCGATATTTCATTTGTAAAATTATTTTAGTCATGCCTGCCATACCAGCAGCCGCTTCCAAATGTCCAATATTACTTTTAACTGAGCCAATTGCACAAAATTGTGATTGCTTCGTAGATGCCCTAAACGCTTGCGTAAGTCCGGTAACTTCAATAGGATCTCCCAGGAGAGTTCCAGTTCCATGAGCTTCGATATAACTGATGGCTCGAGCATCTATACCCGCTCTATCCATAGCAGTCCGAATAAGCTCTGCTTGAGCAGATGGATTAGGGACCGTATATCCATTCGTTTTACCGCCGTGATTTATACTTGTTCCACGGATACAGCCATAAATATGATCTTTATCTGCTGTCGCTCTGGACAACGGCTTTAATATAAATACGCCCACTCCCTCTCCGGGGACAAATCCGTTGGCATCCTGCCCGAAGCTTTTACATTTTCCATCCACCGACAGCATGTGCTGTCCGCATAGCTGTACATAGCTGGAAGGATGCAGGTATAGATTAACGGCTCCTGCAATGGCTACTTCACATTGACCATGACGAAGGTGCTCACAAGCTTCATGTATAGCTGTCAAAGATGATGAACACATTGTATCAATCGGCATGCTAGGTCCATTCAAATTCAACAAATAAGACACCCGATTCGCTAACGAACTGAATGATGTATGCGGAAACAAAGTCTCTCCCTGCCTCCACATATCTGGCCCATACAGATTAAATCCTGTTTTGGTAATTCCCGCAAATACACCCACTCTTCCTTGGTGACGTGTCTTCAGTTGCTCGCGTGTATAAGCTGCATCCTCCAGTGCTTCCCAACAAGCTTGTATAAACAAGCGCTCCTGTGGGTCCATGCTCATAGCTTCCCGAGGAGAGATATTAAAAAACAAAGGATCAAAATCAGCAAATCCTCGGACAAATCCCCCCCATTTGCTATAGCTTTTATTTTGAAGAATTGCTTCTTCACGATCCGGATGATAAAAAGAGTCCAGCTCCCATCGTTCCTCATCCAGTTCTGTTATACAATCTTTTCCACTTACTAAATTGGACCAGAATTCTTGTAGATGATCTGCTTGAGGATAATGACCACTTATACCGATAATGGCAATTGGATCCACCTCTTTTTCAGTTGACGACGGAATTCCAATTCGGGATTTTCGCTTAGCTCCATGACGCGGCACCAGAACCGGTCCTCTCTGCCGGACATCTTTTGCTGTTTTCAAAGATTCCTCTGGAGCTGCATATGAGGAAGTCAATCCTGTCCACAGTATACAAGCTTCCCGAAAATTAGAAATGAAATAAAGGGCTAATTCTTGTAAAGTCCTACATTCATAAAAGATAGTTTTTGAACATTCCCCGAAAATACGCTCCAGCTTCTGATTTAGCTGCAAGATGAGTATAGAATCAATTCCGTAACTTTCTAATGGTTCAAAGATATCAATACGTTCTTCATCCCATTTTATTTCCTCTGCAAGCAACGACTTGAGCTTAGACACTGTTTCTTCCATTAGCCGTTCATGGTCTACTTCCACTGGCTGTTTTATAATTGCAGCTGCAGACTGCCCATCAATACCCCTTTTCAAATAATCACCTATTTTTAACCGATTCCCTTTGACCAACATTATTTGTTCCTGACCCAGACTGAATGCTTTATAGAAAGCTCGAATGCCTGTCTCTGTTGAAATGGGGGACATCCCCGTACGCTCTTCCAATATTTTGGCAATGGATTCATCAATCTGCATGCCGCCTTCTCTCCACAGTGGCCAGTTTATGGATTGCGTCCGACCATGCCGAGATCCAAGCTCCCGCAAATCATTCCGGTAGCCTGCATAGGCGTCCAGAAATGCATTTGCTGCAGCATAATCGACCTGACCGGGGTTTCCAAGCGCACCAGCCACTGATGAAAACAATATAATAAAGTCCAATTGCATGCCTTTGGTTGCCTCGTCCAAACACAATAATCCTGACACTTTGGGCGCAAGGACAGCTCTAAACTCTTCTGAATTTTTATTGACAATGTAATGATCTTGAATGATCCCGGCACTATGAATAATACCGTTAACATGACCATACTCTCTCTCTATGGTATTTATGAATTCAACTACTCCCTCTTTGTCATTCAAATCCTGGTTTTTATAAATAACATGTGCCCCTAACTTCTGAAGCTCACATATCCACTTCTCCTTATGCTCATCCAGAGGAGAACGACCCATAAGAATGATAGTGGAAGATTGTGTATTCTCCGCAATCTCTCTGGCAAAAATCTTTCCTAACCCTCCAGTACCTCCTGTCACTAAATACAGACCACCATCTCGCCATGGTGTAGCCTGTTCCAACCAATCTTGGATACCTTCGTCCTCTAATATAAATTCCCAATGCATAACCTGCCTTTTCCCATTGATATAACGAATATGACTATCTGACGGACTATTCTTATTTTCTGCAAGTTTTTGAATCAAAAGGCCCTCGTCTTCATTCGTATCCACTTCAATCAGCTGCCCAGATAGTTTTGGATATTCAAGCTGCGCCGTTTTCAATATCCCGGCAAGCCCTGTAAAAAGCCTGCCTTCACCTTCACGGCTAACTATAATTTGAACAAGGATATCCTGATAAGTTCGGTCTTGAATTAACTGCTGGATAGTTTCAAATACCTGAACGGTGTAAGCCTGATACCGCTCTTCTACGGAAGTGTGTTCGGACTGTAGAGAAATACAAGTTGTTCCGTTAAGCTGAACATCTATGAGTTCACACATAGATGGATCCATCTCACAAAGCATGACAACATGCCGAAAATGTACTGACAGCGTTCTCTTCTCTGTGATAGCCTGTTCTTTCCATCTCGGCTCAAGCATCATTGTACTTGTCATGGCCAAAACCCTTTCTATAATTGAATTCTTCCAAGAACATAATCAGAATCCGATCTGAATAGCAGGATATTCATTTGACACCGTTACCAGCCCCCTGATACGTATGCATACCTTCCCCTGCTCGTCACACATTTCTACATCCAGTGACGGTATACAATCCTCATTCCCCCTATTGGGAGCATATTGAAGCTTAGCCCACATATTGGATGTGCAGGAATGATAGATGTCAAGTTCTTTTATGGACACAGGATGATAGGATATGTCAGCATGGGAACGTTTATTTTCCATGTGAGTCTGCCATATCGCAGACAATTGGGTAATTGCATGAATCAAATTAGGATGAACCGCATATGACTGTATGGATTCAGACATATTGTGTGGTAATGACAGCCTTACTAGGATCATATCCGCACCTGCGTAAATATCCCCAATTTCCGGCAGGTGATCAACAGACAATAACAGCTGTTGATTGCAATCCATACGCGCGGCCTGTAAATCAACATAATTAAGGTCCATGCTATCTTTCAGACTGGCATAACCTTGACTAAATATTTCCATTTCTTGCTCTTGCTTTCCGGCCTGATAAATCTCAAAGCTGATTTCATCGTGATCCTCGGCATAGAGTGCGATGGTTACTTGAATAGTTGCTGTTTGAATTAAAACGGGGCTTCCCCAAACAATATTTTCCAATCGAATATATTTATGCTCTTCCGCTTGGGTTTCGGTTGACCACTTTACTGCCGCTCTTGCCATTTCTACCAAGACCTCTGCAGGAACAATCTTATAGTCGGCCCCCTGTTCTTCCTTCACAAAAAATTCCTGCCCGGTAAAAGCTGTGCAAAACCGCTGCTCCGATAAGATAGAAGTATTTTCATGCAGTAATGGATGTAGACGGGATACACGCTCTTCTTTTGTGATTTCTTCTATTTTTGTGACTGGCACCCAATATCGTTGTTTTTCAAAAGGGTACGTAGGAAGCGATACTCGCTGCGGTCTGGTATGAGAATGCAACAATGTCCACTCAATATCCAGACCTTTCACCCATAACTGGGCAAGCTTTTCCAACTTCTTTTTGCTCAGGAGCAGGTTCATAAACGCAGCTCCCTCTTCTCCCTCTATCAAAACCTGCAAAGAGGAATTACTTAACTTTACATTTCCCGTGTGAACATTTTCTATATTGCTTTTCGCTTGAAGATACAGATCTAGTTTCCCCACCAACTCCCCGATACTTGACGCAACCACAGCTAGTCTTTCCTCCATAGCTTCTCTGCCGATCTGGAGCGTAAAAGCGATGTCACCCATATTGGCTTCAGGTTTTAATAAAAATGTACGAATTTCCTCAATATAGTGACAAAGTGTGTCTTTGTTCTTGGCTGAAAACAAGAAAATTTGTGGTTCATTTGGTTTACGACCATAGCTCTGTTTATATTCTTCTACAACCATATGGGCATTTACCCCACCAAAACCAAAGGAACTTACACCTGCACGTCGAGGAATATCATATCCTGTCTTTTCCCATTTTTTCGTGTTTTCTACAATGTAGAACGGACTATTTTCCAGTTTGATATATGGGTTTTGTTCCTTATAATGTAATGTTTTAAGTAGCTTTTTGTGCTTCAAGCAAAGTACAATTTTGATTAGACCTGCGATACCCGCTGCTGATTCCAAATGACCTATATTTGTTTTTACTGTACCTATCCCGCAATGGGTTTTATCCGTTGGTTGCCGTCCCCAAGCGGTATATAATTCATCAAAAGCTTTTTTCAGTCCGTTAATTTCAATTGGATCGCCCAAAGATGTTCCCGAACCATGTACTTCTATATAGCTCACAGTGGAAGGGTCCACTCTTGATTTCGTCCATGCATCTACGATTAAATCTGCCTGTGCATTTGGATTGGGTGCAGTAAGTGAATTGGCACGGCCTCCATGATTGACCGCTGTTCCTCTAATCACCGCATAAATATGATCACCATCCCGTCTGGCTTGTGAGAGGGGCTTTAGCATCACCGCTGCACTCCCTTCCCCCCGAACATATCCATTCGCTTTCTTGTCAAATGTCTTGCATCTTCCATCTTCAGACAACATTCCGGCTTTGGCCAAAGCAATATATAGATTGGGACTCGCCAATACGTTCACGCCACCAGCAATAGCAACTTCACATTCACCACTACGCAAGCTTTCCACAGCGCGGTGTATAGCAACCAAAGAGCTTGAACAAGCCGTATCAATGGGTTCGCTTGGGCCATGAAAATTCAGTAAATATGAAATACGATTGGTTAGAATGGAGTTAAACAGTCCTGTCGGTGTGTACGCCTGCATTTCTATCTTGTGCTCTTTTAACAAATCGTCATAATCAGAGCTTCCAGCACCAACAAAAATCCCCGTTCTGCTGCCGGACAATACAGAAGCTTTGTAACCTGCATCTTCAATTACTTTCCAAACGGTCTCTAAAAATATTCTCTGACGCGGGTCCATTAATTCTGCTTCGCGGGGGGAAATACCAAAGAAAAAGGCATCAAAAGCATCTATGTCTTTCATAAAACCGCCCCATCTAATATTCGTTTTCCCCATTTCCTTGGTCGGATCGCCATCATATTCCTCCCAATTCCATCGATCTGGCGGAATTTCGGTAATCAGATCTTTTTCTGCCTCCAGATTCAACCAAAATTCGTTAAGATTATCTGACTGAGGCATCTTGCAAGCAACACCAATAATAGCAATCGGTTCATTTGCGTTCTCAAAGGCTTGAGCAGGAATATTCGATGGAATATCCGCTGGTTCTACTACTGCTTCTTTCGCGGATTCATCCGAGTGGAATGAAGAAGTTGAAGAATTGACAGTATATAAAGAAGCCACTCGTTCTGTATAGTTATCTTTTAAATAAGAAACAAAAGAGCCCATATTCACAAATTCATAGAATACAGGCGGAGTCAACTCCAAGTGAAATTTTTGATTGACCCGATTAATAAAATCAGTGGTAGAAATGGAATCAAATCCATATTCGCTGTAGTCGGTATCCATTTCAATCGTATCTTTATCAACGAATAGAATGTCCGAAGTAATCATTCGGATATCCTCGCACAAGCCACGGTAAATCATCTGTTCATCCGATTCAGAAAGTTGCCCCTTCGCCGAGAATTTCTCCTTAATACTAGAAGTGGAGTTAAACAATTTTATTTTTTTCGACGGATTCTCTTTTAAAACAATCATCTGATCTCCCGACATATGTAACGCATCTTCAAATGCTCTTATCCCTTCTTCAGTGGAGATGGGGAGAATTCCCATGGTATTCTCCATGAAAGCAAGGGTAGGGGCGTCTACTGTCATTCCACCTTCTTTCCAGAGTGGCCAATTTATCAATAAAGACTTTCCACTGCGTCCCTCCATCTGCAATATGCTTGTACGGTGATGAGCATAATAATCCATAAAGGCGTTTGCATATGCATAATCACACTGGCCTGCATTCCCTATGACCGACATAATGGAAGAGAACATTAGGAAAAAGTCCAGCTCTTCATGACGGGTCGCCTCATCCAGCCACACTGTTCCATACAGCTTAGCAGCCAGTACTTCCTCTATTTGATCAATAGACTTCCTCAAAATATACGCATCCCGCAGCACGCCTGCCGCGTGTATCACCCCATGAATATGACCAAATCTCTCTTTCGCCTTGGCAATCATTGCAATGCATTGTTCACGCAACGAAATATCTGCCTGCACATACAGAACACTTGCCCCACACCGTTCCCATTGCTTGATCTTTTGCTCATGTTCGGATGTGAGAGGCGAACGTCCTGCGATAACCAGACGAGCTTTGTACTTACTGGCCAAATATCCAGCGAAAATGGAGCCTAATCCTCCCAATCCTCCGGTAATCATGTAAGTACCTTTCTCCCTCAATGAAATGCTAGATGTACCTAATTCATTGATTAGTGACATATAACGTACAAACCGCTTTTGCTGCTGATAACGAATTTCAACCTCTTCATCATCCACAGAAAATTCACTTAACAATTGATCAAGAGATGTTTCAGCCGACTCACTAAGTTCTACAGTAGCATATATCAATGCAGGATTTTCTTTTCGAAGTGTTCTAGCAAATCCTGATACTGCCGCGTTCTGCGGCTGACCACTTCCTTGATAAACGTAAAGCAACTTACATCTCTTGGGCAAAGACTCCCTCATTAATGCTTTACTGAGGTAGAACAAAGAATAGATTCCACGCTCAAGTTCGGTTTGCAATTCTTCTTTTTCCGATACAAACCGTTGGTCCGACCAAGCGTAAATAAGGGCTTCGGCGGTCTGCTGGTTTTGTTTTATGGTGCTGAACAACATCTCATAGTGCTTCGGATTCAAAGGGTCTATTTCATAGATATCACCTTGCACAGAGCGATAGGCATCCCCTGGCTGTACAAGTACAGCCTTGATGCCGCGTTTTTTCAAGCTATTCCAAAGGCCGGTATCTGTACCGAAAACGATGACCTGTTCGGGAACTCCTCCGTCGGAATTGGGAAGACATTCTCTCCACAATGGCTGATAGTATGTGGTTGCTCGTTCCGTCGATTTCAAACTATCTCTGATTTTACGAATCTGCTCAAATCCTTTGTCTGAAGTCATCTTCCCTTCTTTGATCAAATGTAAAATCTCATCTATTGTGAATTGATCGTCTGACACCACGCATCCCCCATCTCCCTTTTGATGTCATCAATTTCCAGTTCACCTTTTTCAAGACTTTGCAGCAGTTGCTTAAGCTTCAAGTCCTCCAATTCGGAAGCATTGTTTACCAATACCTGCTCTTTTCGTCCATTGATCCGAAACGTATTCCGATCAAATGGGTACACTGGCAAGCCAATTTTATGATATGGCTTGTCTTGAAATAATCGGTACCAACGAATAGGTACACCTTTCAACCACAGCTGAAAAACACCTTGGTAAAACTGCGTAACTGTATCGATTGTTGCTCCAAAATGTATGCCAGGGTCAACGACCGTATGGCAGCTGTCTATATATACAACCTCCACATCCGCTTGTTGTGACAAATCATGATCTACATTTTCTATCCTGCTGATCCATTCGGGATTCATAGCTACTTTCATTTCATTCTGATAGTATTTTTTCATTAATGGATATTTACGTTCAGGATGAATTTTCATCAAATTATTGTTTATAATTGCAACCGCCGATACTACTGTATTGATTTGTGTCATTAATTGTACAAGCGTTTCTTTGGGTAAAATCCCCTCATCTAGCAAGTCCATTATTTCTTCCAATCGTGATCCAATAATGAATTGTTGTTCCTCTAAATTCCACTTTCGATACAGCTTTCTCAGAGAACTCGCAAGCACAATCAAGAGTAAATCGTGGTTCACATTCCCTGTATTTAAAAGCTGCTCATCACACAATATACCGACAATACTGCAGCTTGTCTCTTTTTGGATGACCGATTCCCAATCGTCAATGTACCCTTTAAAGGTGTACTGTACAGGGTATAGCAGCTTGGATTTTTGGATATATGTTTGAAGTCCATTATCATTTGGTGACTTGGATACTGAAGAACCTGACTGTTCTTTTACTCCGTGTTCTGTCAAACTGATTAGATCATGGATATATGCTTCATTACATTGTAATGGCACATAAATTTCACCTATAACTGGCTCCCGAATAGGAATAACAGGACAAGAAAACATTACGTCTTTTAGCTCGCATTTCCCCGTTTTTACAGCTAGTATATCCTCCAGTGTCAGAATGCCACTTATAGCCATCGCAACCCACCAGCCATCATTATGTCCAGTTACGACGGACGGAGTCAGCCCAAGAGATATAAATGAAAAGGCGTATGCATACCCTGTAATTAACTGGTATAGTGATTTTTCTAGCCCAATCCAGGACTCCTGAAAGAAACCACTGCTTATTTTCCTGCCTACATGCAAGCTTCTTAATGTCTTCATGGCGTCATCGATAACCTGCTTGAATAAACTACATTCTACATATAATGGCTCAATATCTGCATAACTTTCCCAAGAGAGATTACTAATGTTCAGTTCCCATGAGCATTTCGTCGCTTTCATTTGAGGCAAATAGTCAGCCAACAGTTTCTCTTTCAATTCTTCTTTATGGTGTACCAGTATGCCACAACGATACTGGAATGCCTCTCTGCCCATTAGCAATACACTGCTTATATCGCTTAAACTGTGAGCTTTAAAATCTTCAGTGGTAACGAATGTCCTCCATGCCTCTTGTAAATTTTCCAATGCCTGAGGAGTCTTTGCAGATAAAACAAAAAATTCACTTCTATTTGTATTGAATACCTCGTCCGTCTCGGCGCCCTGATACTCCTCAAGCAATACATGGCTATTAACACCACCAAAACCAAAAGAACTGACACTGGCACGCAATGGACCGCCTTCCTCAACGGATTCCCAAGATGATAAACCATTTGCAGGGATAAACGGAGAGTTAGCCCAATTCACGATCGGATTTAGAGTCTTAAGATGGAGGGTTTTGGGGATTTTTCTGTGCTTCATCATCATTAACACTTTGATTATACCTGCTAGCCCTGCAGCACTCTCCAAATGGCCGATATTGGTTTTGACAGATCCGATCTTGCAAAATTGCTTCTTATCTGTAAATTCTCGGAACGCCCGTGTCAAACCCTCCAGTTCTATCGGGTCTCCCAATGAAGTGCCTGTTCCATGAGCTTCCACATAATTGACCATTTCGGGACGCAAATCTGCATCTTGATATGCACCTTTGATGACATCTTGCTGTGCCTGTATACGTGGAGCTGTAATCGACTGACTTTTTCCGGAATGATTGACGTCCGAACCTTTGATAATGCCATAGATATGATTTTGGTCTTTAACCGCTTCATCCAAACGCTGTAGCAAAAGAACAGCTACCCCGTCCCCAGGTACATAACCATTAGCATGGAGATCAAAAGCCCTGCACATACCATCAGGGCTTAGCATACGAGATTTTGAAAAAGAGACATATTTCCATGGATGAAGATTTAGATTCACACAAGCAACCAACGCATAGTCGCATTTCCTAAGCCTTAGAGCTTGCTTCGCTTCATGTACTGCAACAAGTGAAGAAGCACAAGCAGCATTGATAGTTTGACTGGCTCCCTGAAAGTCAAACGTATAGGAAATGCGGTTGGATAATAGGCTTTCAAAGTTGCCTAAACATGCATAACTGTCCATTCCATGCTCTGTATCTATCATCTCTTGACGATAATCCGTTGTCATAACACCTGCATAGACGGCAGTTTGTTTATGTTGAAGTGTGGCTAAAGAGATACCCGAATCTTCAATACAATGCCAAGTTTCCTCTAGCATTAATCTTTGCTGAGGATCCATATGAATAGCTTCACGAGGAGATATCTTGAAAAATTGATGATCAAAGTCATAAACATGGTTCAATATACCGCACCACTTACTTATGCTTTGGCCAGACTTGTCCATATCCATTGCATAATAAGTCTTCACATCCCAGCGATCAGGAGGAAGTTCCCGAACAGAGTCTACACCTTCTTCAAGGTTATTCCAAAATTGGTTATAATCATAAGCATCTGGAAAACGGCATGACATACCTACCACCGCGATATCTGCCTTTTTGGATCTCATCCGCCTCACTCTTCCCGATTGAACTTTACTCATAAACTGCTCCATGAAACGCAATAAATCTACGATTCAGTATTTGGGCTGTTTCTGTCATGATCTTGATGCCAATGTCATCTACATGACGATGCTGCCAGCGTTCCCATTTTGTACCTTTAACCCACTGATTAAATGAGCCCAGTGCTGGGCCGCATTGGATCTGATAATCGAGTCGATTGTCTGCTTCCCCACTGCAAGCTAAATACGACGAATAAGCAAAATACCACTTGAAAATTAAAGCCATTTTACGCTTGGGGTTTAGTTCCGCTTTTTCAATCTCCTGTTGTGGATAATGTCGTCTAACTTCCTCGTATACTTCATCAAAACTTCGCTTGAAATATTTTTCCTGAATTTGCTTCTGATCCTTATCACTAATCTCTTCCAATGAATTATATTGACGATATAGATCATAGAGCTTGTTAGCCCGTGCTGGAAAGAACACACCTTTTTTTAGAACTTGTACTTTGGCCCCTAATTCAAACATATCTCCTGCCGGAGCATAGGTCGTGTCCTGAATATTGATTTGTTCAAGCATATCTTTGGCATTATTGCTAGTACCTGCCTCCACAGTACATTGATTAATAGAACCGGTAACTATAAAATCGGCACCCAACATAAATGCAGCTGCTGCGGCTTCAGGAGTACCAATACCACCTGCTGCGCCGACCCTCACCTTTTTCTTGTATTCATACTTCTTCATCATGTCGTCACGTAACCTCGTGATAGCAGGCATTAATACGTAGGCTACTCCGCCATCTGTATGTCCTCCCGAATCAGCTTCCAGACATAGATCATCCGCCATTGCAACCTGAGCCAGCCTTTTCGCTTGTTCTTGCGTAATTTGACCAGCCTGGACCATTTTCTCCACTAATAAAACAGGGGCCGGACTCAGAAAGTTTTCCGCAACCTCCGGTCTCGATACCTTAGCGAGAACGCGGTTGCGAATCTCTACCGTTCCGTCCGGTTTATCGTATAAACCATTAGCACGATAGCGGATTAGTGACTCTGTTATATTAATAAATGCTGAAACTTCTATTTTACGTATTTCATATTTGAGATAAAGTTCCGTAAGATCTCTTTCTCTATCAAGCTTGCCGGGTGTATGTAAAAAATTCATTCCGTAAGCTTGTCCTTCATCCAACTCCTGCTGAATATATTGAATATCAGATTCAATCTGAGGAATAGACAACCCTCCAGTTCCCAAAAAGCCCATCATACCTGCTTTGCCCATCTTAACTACCATCTCTTTGGATGAAATCCCTTTGAACATAGCTCCGGTCAGATAGGCATATCTGATGCCATAATCCTTTCTAAACTCCTCAGAGCCGAGAAACTCTGGTGTAATCCCAGACACTAGCGGACTAGTAGGTGTCCTAGTGTCATTGGTTAGCTGAATTTGTTCAGACTCTTTATAATTCCATTCTTCCCGAGATAACGTAATGGGAGCAGCTCCCTGTTTGATTTTTTGCGTCAAACTTGTCAAAACATGACCTGGGCCAATTTCTCTGATTTCCACATGATCCAACCCCAAGAGAATCTGCACGGTCTCACACCATTTTACGGAACTTGTCATTTGTCGAACCAGATTTGATTTTAATTCTGACTTAGTGTAGGGTCTGGCACTAAAATTCGATATAACTGGTATTTTTAAATTAGAAAATGCAAACCCATCTAAATAAGCAGCAAATTTATTCCCTGCTTCCTCCATATATCTGGAATGAAAGGCTCCGCTCACAGTAAGTGGGATATAAGTAATGGTAGAAGTCGCCTCAAAAATCAACTTTGCCCGCCCCATATCTTCTTCTAATCCAGAAATCACTACTTGTTGTGGAGAATTCAGATTAGCTATATCTATGCCGTCCAGTCTATTCTGTGTTAAAGTTTGTTGGATATTGTTCATATCCATTCCTATAATGGCTGCCATTTTGCCACCAGCGGCGAGACTCATTAATTCTCCTCTTTTTTTCACCAACTTCAAACCTGTGGCAAAATCGAAGGCACCTCCAGCAAATAATGCATTATACTCCCCCAGACTGTGCCCTGCTACAATTTCGGGAGAAACACCACTTACTTGCAACGTTTTTAGATACATAAGTGCATTAACTGTGTATAAAGCAGGCTGTGTAAATTGCGTTTGTTGCAACTGATTGTACGCATCCACTAAACACAATTCCTCTATGGAATAACCAAGAATGGCATTAGCCTGCCGTGTAAGCTCAGGAAATTCCTCAAATAATCCTTCACCCATTCCTTTACGCTGCGAGCCCTGTCCAGGGAAAACAAATGCTAACATACGCCATTCTCCTTTGAATCAGCATAACGCCGTATAATGTCATCCAATTGATTACAGTCTTTATGAAAGGGTGTCATTATAGACAAAGCCGTTTGTTTTTGATTATATATAGGCAGATTTTTCACAATATTTACCAAGGTGCCCGAAGGCCCCATATCAATATAGATGCCTTTCTTTTGTTCGTGTGTTATAGAACTTACTGCCTCAGCGAATCGGATCGGTTTACGGGCAACCTTCCAAAAGTAATCTGGCTCCAGTCGTCCAATAATTTTACCGTATACGCTTGATCCATAAGGAATCACAGGTTTATGTAGGATCTGCTCCTGCACATAGCTCAGGTATGGCTTCTCCGCGGGATCAATACAGGACGAGTGAAACCCATGCGAAACCGCGAGCCGTAAGCAGACAACTTCCTTGCTCTTAAGCAATTGCTCTACACGATCAATATTTCGGGCACTACCTGATACAATAAAATGTGATTGATGATTTACAGCTGCAAGTTCACAAAGCTCACGCAACAACGGATCAGACGAATATATATTCAAATTGTGCAGAATGGCTAACATTCCTCCTTCAGCACAGGTAGATTCAAGCAGCTCTGCTTGTCGAACGACCGCTTGAAGAGCCGTTTCCATGCTCCATACTCCTGCGGTTACCGTTGCTGCGTATTCTCCCAAGCTTGTTCCAATGACAGCATTCGGCTCAATTCCATGACTCAGAAATATCTTGGTGAGTGAGCATTCGACCATAAAAATCGCAATATGAGTGTATAACGTACGGTCAAAACGTTCTCCCACCCTACGGCCCGGGTCATAAATGATATCCAGTACTGACTCCCCGATAAGTCCGTATACCTGGTCATTTAATGTGTCCATACACACTCGAAACACATCATTATGTTTGTACAGCTGAATTCCCATGTGATAATACTGCGATCCCTGACCCGGATACATAAATACAACTGACTGATTCATACACAACACCACCTCCACTTGCAATGCATATGAAAAAAGTTATGTTCACCTTTTGATGAACATAACTTTACAAAACGGACTTTAGATTATCATAAAAACTATAATTATTGTTTTCGCTCACATTCAATAATGCAGAATTGATCTGAAGTGGGAATAACACGTGTAATTTGTAAACCGGATCGATGTATCAACACCTCGAATTCCGACTGAGTTCTAACGCCTCCACCCGGAGTGACGGCCAGAAACAGTAAATCCCGAATTACCTCTTCTTTTGTCGGATGCTTATCATCAACAAGCATCTCTATAATAATTAATTTAGAGTCATTTAACATCGCTGAACGTATATTACTGAGTGCGGACAGAACGTGCTCATCATCCCAATCGTTTAACGCTTTGCTGATAATATAGAGATTTCCACCAGCCGGAATCGTTTCAAACATATCTCCACCAATTAACTCACAACGTCCTGTCATATCTACAGAATCTATATATTCCTTTGCTCGCTCGATCGTTGATGGCAAATCATATAAAACCCCGCGACTATTTACATTTTCCTCTAGAATACCAGCCAATATTTGTCCTAGACCACCCGCAACATCCACAATGACATCAAACTCGTCAAATGAATATGAATTCAGTATTGTTGGTAAACTTACTTTTGAATATACTTCCATCGCACGGTTGACCACTTGCTGCTGCTCAATATTTATTTTCCCAGCTTCAAACCATGCGGAATTGTCGAATGCAGGCCGTCCGGTCCGGATGCTGTATCCCAAATTCATCATAGGTTCAATAATAAAATCCCCTAGCAAATAATTTGCAATGGGCTCAATCGATTGAGGGGTTTCCCCTGGTTGCAATGTAGCTCCATACGCAGTTACCTCGTAATTTCCAGATGCATCAACCTTAAGAAGATCCATGGCGACTAATGCTCTTAACAATCTTCGTAAAGAAACTGAGTCTAGCTCCAAATGAGTCGCTAACTCGTCGTTCGTTTTTTTCCCTTGCTGTAAACCTTTAAACACACCCAACTCTGTTGCAGTCTTAATCACAAACGAGAAAAAGTAACTACCAATATACCCCATAACACTAGCCTGTGGCGGTATAGATTGCGGCTTAACCTCAACTTTGTTCACATTTGTTGTTTCCATAGCGATAACTCCTCTCTAGTATTCGCACTTCCAAACATAAAGTCAATTCCACTGTCTGCATGCAATGCAGTAGTATCAAAAACAGGAACGCTGACATCCTTTTGATTAATAAGCAACGGAATCTCTGTGCAGCCCAGTATGACTCCCTGAGCACCTTCAGAGATTAATTTAAGGATAATGCGTTGGAACTTTCTCTTAGCTTCCGTGGTAAACAGGCCCAGCACTAATTCGCTGAAAATCACTTGATGTATATAATTGCGATCAGGCTGATCTGGAAGGATAACATCAATCCCTCTTTCTTCCAACTTGCGTTTATAAAATGTTTCTTTCATTGTAAAGTTGGTTCCGATAAGTCCAACCCGCTTAACGCCTGTTTCGGAAACTTTATTTGTAACTGCATCTGTTATATGAAGAAGAGGTATACGAATATGACGTTGTACTTCTTCCGCTACTTGATGAACCGAATTGCAACATATCAGCAGACAATCAGCCCCGGCTCTCTCAACTACGATTGCAGCATTGACTAATATTTCCGTAACATCCTGCATTCGATTAGCATTTACAAGAGACAAAACTTCCTCATTATTCAAGCTGTTTAGAATCAACTTGGCCGAATGAGTTTTTCCAAGCTGCTGATTAACACGCTCATTAATATACTTATAGTAAAATAACGTCGATTCATAGCTTAATCCACCGACTAACCCAATTGTTCTCATCTTCTGTTTCCTCCTTCAATGGTCTATCAGCTTCAACCACTGCACCTCCCTACCCTCGTGTCATATGTATATAAGAGTCGATAATTATCAGCTAAGGTAGCATTCGGTCTGTTGCTTCCCGATAGTTCCCCACTTAAATCCAAGACGGTCAAGTATGAGTTCTGTTCGGTCACATACACGTAAATAATTCAACCATTCAGTATTGCGGAGTAAAAAAAGATTGAGAATGACATTTATGACTTCTTTGCGAGTAGAAGGGTCATTAAACTTTTGAGTTATGATACGTATAAATAATTCATAGTCGACCAGTTCTATTTTTTCATTGATAGATTGTAGTTCTCTCCCCAACTGTCCCCAACTGATTCGATGAGGATTAAATACATGATGGTTTTGATTATGCAGAGCAGGCCGGTCGAATAGAGTAACAATAGCTTTGGCAGCTTGATCCACACCTGTCATATCCAATATTGGTTCATGCAAATCTGGAAACAGACCGATGTTATTCATTGCATTTACAAAAGAATAAAATGCGTTACTCTCCTTGTTAACCATAAACTTTCCTGTTTGAGTGTTATTATTAAGAGAATTTAAGCGATAAATTGTACAACTCAGTCCCCTATCTCTAGCGGTCCTCAACAGTGCTTCAGCTTCCATTTTACTTCTTAGAAAGTGATTATTAATATCCGCTCGAATAGGCCCTACCTCTTCAATATACTCGTCAAACAACTGAATATTACTTCCCGTACCGATGCTCATATTGGACGTAAAGTGGATGTCCTTGATATTCTTGAAAGCAGCAAAATGAAGTATGTGTCGAGTACCATCGATGTTCACTTTTTCAAATTCCGCTGCTGTGCCGTAATGTCTTGTCAGTGATGCCGTATGAATGATACAATCCACGTCCTCAGCCAATTTCTCATATTCTGTAGATTCCAATCCCAGATTCGATAGTGTTACATCACCGCAAACTACAGATACTCTTGCCCATCCTACTTCATGATGTCCTTCTAAAAAATAGTATTGAAATCTCTCTTGGAGATAGTCCTCTGATATTATTCGAGACTCACCTCTTACTAGAAGGGTAATTCGGGCATTCGATCTGTTGAGAAGCTCCTGTAGAAGATGTGTACCCAAAAAACCTGTACCACCTGTCAATAGAATATGCTTGTAGGACTTTTGCAGCGTGAGATCTCGATCCCGCCAAGCCTCCACTTTTGCTAGGTATGTCCGTAGTGCCTCCTCTCTTGATCCGAGTGACGCAACCATATCCACATCCGTATGAACAGCTGAAGGCTTCATCACCTCAAGCAAATGATGAAAATACCCTGCATGTTCAACCACGTGAAGAGACAGTTGAGCGATAGTCGGATAATCAAATAAGTCGTTAATGGAGATAGTGTATCTGTCACTCAGCAGTGCAACCATTTTGACCCCGGACAAGGAAGTTCCTCCAATTTGAAAAAAATTATCATCAATTCCTATCCGTTCAACTTCAAGCAATTGCTGCCATACTTCAACTAAAGCTCTCTGGATATTATTCATGGGTGCCCGGTAAAGTGTAGCTCCAGACAACTTCAGTTGATCCATGCTTGCCAAAGCAGATTTATCAATTTTTCCATTTACCGTCAGAGGTAGAGCAGACACCTGAGCATAGCGCACCGGAACCATATATTCAGGTACCTTCAGCTTCAAAAAGTCGTATAGGACGTTGAAGCTCAATTTATGATCGCTAATCAAATAAGCGACCAGTTCCCCAACACCATTGGGTCCTGGATTGACAAGCACAACCGCCTCACGAATATCTGGGTGAGAGATTAAAGCGGTTTCAACATCACTGGTTTCAATGCGGTATCCTCTTATTTTGACCTGACTATCAATCCGTCCCAGATACTGAATCTCCCCAGTGGGCAACCAACGTGCCAGATCGCCTGTCTTGTACATTCTTTGTCCCTCATACAACAAGTCTTCAATGAATTTCTCCTCGGTCAACCTTGGATTGTTCACATAGCCCCGCGCCACCCCGGTTCCGGCTATTACCAATTCGCCAATTGCACCGATCAGTTGCAACCGATTCTTTTCATCTACAATGTAGCATCTATAATGATCCAATGGGCGACCAATCGTGACTTGGGAAGCCTGATTCAATACAGCTGATGTCGCCAAACACGTCGCTTCCGTTGGTCCATAGACATTCACAATATAAGCTTTGGTCATTTGTTGAATCTCACGTAAAAAACCTATCTTCAATTCTTGACCGCCAATAAGAAACATTTTGATACGCTGCAGTGCTTTCGCAGACTCCTTGTGAAGCATCATCAGTTGCAGTCGCGAAGGTGTAATCATCATGACATCGATATGATGTTCTTCTACCAAACGCCCCAACTCAGCAGAATCTATATGTTCTCGTTCATTGGCAATAACGACTTGAATTCCCTTGAAAAGACCATACAAGGCCTCAGATATAAATAAATCAAAGGCTATACTGGCAGCATTAAGAATAACTTGAGGGGAAACAGGAGCGATTACTTCATCGATAGCATGTAGGAATCGGACGACAGAATTATGCTCAATTTCAACTCCCTTGGGTTTCCCGGTTGATCCAGATGTAAAAATGATATAGGCCAGCGATCCACCTGAGCTGATCATTAATAAGGGCTCTACTGCCATGACACTAAGATCATCTGTATCTACGCAGAAAACTCTTTCCAGCAATTCACATTTTGGCTTAATTCCCCGTAAAGCTTGCTTGTTAGCAGCTGTTGTTAGTGCAATGCGTACATTCCCTTCCCGAAGAATATCTGTCACACGTTCCAATGGAACAGCCGGGTCAATAGGAACAAACACGCCACTTGCCTTCCAAATCGCTAACATGGCTATATATACATAAGGTGATCTATTCATGTATACGGCAACTGCTTCTTCTGGGAGCAGTTGATGGTTTTTTACGAGATCAAAAGCCAAACGATCAGCCTGATCGTTGAGCTTTTGATACGTCCATTCTTGATGTTCAAAAATTAAAGCGGTTTTCTCAGGCTGTGCTCGAACCTGCTCATTGAATAATTGTTGAAATGTGCAAGCAGTACCGGATTGCAATTCTTGCGGCTTGTTAAATTGATACAGTAACTGATGACGATTGCTCTCAGAAAGAAGTTTAATATCTTCCAGAATTGTTTGCGTATCTTTCAATATGCAGGCATAGTACAGAAACAATGCATCTGTTAGATGCTCTATCGTAGCGGCAGAAAACAATTGGGGAGAGTACTTAATTGTCAAAGATAATACTCCCTCAATCATATCAAAGTCAAAAATGATCTCCGAATGAATTTCATCTATGCTTTCCCTTGACTGAATGGGGTTAAATAACACAAGTGTTTTTATCTGCGGTCTGGTGTCATCCGAGTATACAATTCCAGCTCGCTGCGCTATAGCGTGGAACGATACATCCTGATGCCGGAATGCTTCTGTCATAGTTTCCTTCATTCCGTTGATCCAATCGCGGATCGTCATATCTGGGATAAGTTTGCTACGAAGCAAAACCCATGAGCTACCTGCCGGTTCACTTTCTTTCATTTTTAAAGCAGGTGTCCCCACAACTATATCCCGCAGGCCAGTATAGCGGGATAACAGATATTTTACGCCAGATACCAAAATCATAAAAACACCCAAATGAGAGTGCCGGGTCATCTCAAATAATCCAGTCTGTACTTCGCCAGAAAATAGACGAGTATTCAAAACTTTATTCGTCTTCAACTCTTGTCCAGTATAGTCATGAGGGAAGCCAGTCATGTCCAATTTTTTATCCAAAGTACGACTCCAAAATTCCAAGCCAACTCGATCTGCAGGTTGGTTTATTCCTTCTTTAGATATAGTCTCCATTGTTTACCCTCCTACTTGCCGATCCCAGATCAGCCATCTAAAACAAGAATTCAACATCTTCCACTATATTCACATTTTTGTGAAGACAAGGGTGCTTACCGATTGGAATATTCGGTTGGCAGATAAGCTGTGCCAAGATTTTCATGAATTCCTTCCCTAGTGTTTGCACGGTTTCTTGCTGGAACAACGAAGTGCTATACTCCCAGTTACATGAAATTCCCTCTACAGTCTCATGTACTTCCAAAGCAAGATCAACCAGAGAAACTCCGTTGTGATACGGATAATTGTATATATCATAAAACTCTGGACTTTTCAGAGAGGTGTACATGTTATGCAGAATAAATGCTACATCAAATAAAGGGTTACGGCTTCTATCTCTGTTCAGCTGTAGCATTGCCACCAAATCTTCAAATGGGTAGTCTTGATGCTCAAAACTTTGCAACGTATTTGTCCTAACCTGATTGATAAATTCATGGAACGTAATCTCTTTGCTGGAACAGTTACGCATGATTATGGTATGAACAAACATGCCAATTACAGGATCAACATCTCTATGAGGTCTTCCCTGTGATACAGAGCCGATGATAATGTCGTTTTGTCCAGTTTGTTTCTCTAACAGTAAATGATAGGCGGCGAGCAGCACAATATATATCGTTGAGTCTGTTTCCTTAGAAAAACGATATATGCTCTCTACTAACTCTGAATTCATTTGCAAACAGATTTGTGAACCTTGATAGGTTTTATGGGCTGGTCTTTCAAAATCTACAGGCAAATTCAATTGAGGGATTGGTGCAGCGCATTTGGATATCCAAAATTGCCGCATCTGTTCCTTCTCTGGAGAATGTTTTCGTTCATTTTGCCATACCACATAATCTCTAAATTGAGCTGTAGGCGGCTCCAGCTCCTGATTTGATTTATAGAAGTGGATTAGCTCTTTGAAAAAAATCAATAGCGAAGTGCCATCAGAGATTAGATGATGGAAATCAAATACCAGCGCTTGTTTGCCATTTGTTAATTGAACTAGAGCTCCTCGTGCCAAAGGCGCCGTTCTCCAATTAAACGGGTTCGTGAATTTTTTCATCATCACTTTCAATTCGTCTTCCTCTAATATTGAAGGATACATTTCCATTTCTATTCTCGCATCATCATGAATAATTTGGATCGGCTCTCCATCCATAACATCAAATGACGTCCGTAACGCCTCATGTCTTCTCACAATTCGATCAATAGCTATTTGTAGTCTGTTAAAGTCCATATTTCCGTCCACAATAAGGGCCAAAGGCTTGTTATACATCGTAAAATCAGGATTATACTGCATCATTACAAATATCCTGCTTTGGTCTGACGATAATGGATAATATGGTTTAACAGGGTGCTTTTTTATAGTGCTGAATGGACCAGGTACCATCCCTTCTGTATTCCTCAACAATTCAGTCAGTTGTGCAACAGACGGGTTTTTAAGCACATCCACATCTTTTAGATCGGTATGCAATATAGCATTCAATTCATTCACAATCTTGATAGCTGTAATAGAATCTCCACCTAATTCATAAAAATTGTCCGCCAATTTAATGTGAGAGAAGCCAAGGTATTTTTTAAATAATTCTAATATGATTACCTCTCTTTTCTCCCTTTCAGTGCCAATACTTTTTATGACTGGCGCCGACGAATCTATCCAACAACGCAGCTTTGAAAATGGATATACAGGCAGGCTGATCTTTTGATAATCACTATTTTTGTATATTTCATCCCAAACGAACTCTGCCCCTTGTGCATACAACTGACCAAGCTCGTTCATCGCTTTTTCACGCTCTTCATTTTTTTTCAAATATGTTTCCCTTACTTTCTCAATAACAGGTTGATGATTGTCCAACTCACTATAATATACCGCTGGTACATCCATCAGTTCTAAACTTGTTGTACATAATGCTGTCAGTTTATCTAGCATTTCCTCTTTATTCGAAGCTATAATAGCCAATCGATATCCAAAGTGTTTGCGACCAGCATTTGCGGTATAGCATAAATCACCTAACCGATATCCTTCAGATTGAGTCATCCACTCTTTGTAACTGTTTATTAACTCTAGCAAACTCGATTCGCTCTGAGCCGAAAGAGCCAACATCTCCCAATCTTGGCCTTTTTCCTCTGAGGGTGTCTTCAAGAAATTTTCTAAAATGACATGACAGTTGGCCCCTCCTCTAGAAAAGGAACTGATCCCGCACCGCAAAACTTCTTTTTTTGTCGAGAATTGGATAACATCGCTATAACATTCAGCAGAGTCATCCGGAGTGATATTAGCATCTCCCCATTGCTTGTATGCTCCTGACGGCAGTTCCTTATATTTTAAGGCCATAACAGCTTGCAATAGCCCTGCCAGACCAGAAGCATGATACAACTGTCCTATAGAGGATTTTACAGATCCCAAGAAAAGCTGACTCTGTGTTCCCCTCAAATGTGAAAATGCAGACTGTATCCCCTCTCTTTCCCTGACATATTCCAAGTTATTTTCAATGTTATGTGTTTCTATAAATGAAATAGTTGAAGGATCGATACTTGCATTATTCCATGCTTGTACAAGCAAATCCTTATATGTACTGCTATCTCGTACTCGTCCATGATGATTCGTCGACGAGCCCTTTATAACAGCATGAATGTGATCTCCGTCCAGCATCGCCTTGTTTAAGGGCTTGATCAGGATTGCCATAACTCCTTCTCCATAATCTACTTGAGTATCGCCTGATTGTATTGGAAACAAATTAATGCGGGACGTCCCTATTAGTGCTTGTTCACACTCTCCCGCCCGTATCGATTGGCAAGCCTGATGTACTGCAACTAATGATGAAGCATCTGAAGCGTTGGTTACTACAGTGGGACCATGCCAATCCATGATATAAGCGATCCGACTAGGAATTAACGAAGATAAATTCTCCGTAACACATAGATCACCTAGGACAGGATTAACATCGGCGACCATCTGAGCATATGAATATTCCGGCAGATCACTTTCTCCGTAAAACACACCTGTTCTGGTTCCATACAATGAATCGCCACCGTACCCCGCATCTTCCAGCGTATGCCATACTACTTGCAACAACAAACGAAGAGAAGGGTCTATCACACATGCTTCTTCGAAAGAGATGGAAAAGAAAGGATAATCAAAATAATCAACGTTATACAAAAAGGCTTGGCGTGCAAATGAAATAGCTCTGTTTTCCTCTTTCCCCATGATCCAGTTTAAATAGGAATTCATATCCTGCTGTCGTTTTTCTGATAAATTATTGATAAACGCTTTCCCCTCTTTTTGATGATCCCAGAGCTGATCAATTGTAGCATCAGAGGCAAATATCCCAGATATCCCTATAATAGCGATATCATTTTGTTTTCTATGAGGATTTTCGGAACTCGACATGCACCTCAACATCTCCTTTTACTCAAAATATACGCTTCCTGATCAACCTATAAACATAATAAAAAGGATGCTTAGCATCCTCTGAATATGACCCTATATATTTAGAACTAATTAGAGAAGCCCTCTACATCAACTGTATTAATTTCGAAATGAACATAGCTTCGCCCACTCATCTATTTTTCAATAGACTACACACACAACTGCAATATGACCTCATCGCTACACCAATGTACCGAAGCATCAGTTGGCTTCACTCTGATTTTTTGGGGTAATGTTCATTTGGGCATTTTCCGATACTGAAACAATCTTAATTCCCACATCAATATATTTTTCTGCGCCATTCAGCCTCAAGATAATCCTCGCTCTTTTTTTCCGCGCATCAATCTTTTTTATTCTTTCTTCCTCACCCGTTAGCGGACCGTCACATACAACGGCCCTTGTATTTCTTAGATATAAAGACGAATATCCTATAATTTCATCTTTATCAATAAGTTGGAGAATAGGTCTCATTTCTTCGTCGTCAATTTTTGAGAACGAATAGGACTCAATTCTATCTTCCGGATTCACTCTTATTTCTTTAGACTCTATTTGATGATAACGATGGTTAAAATTATTTAGAAGTCGATAGCATTTAGGAAGCCGCCTAAGATCATTATAAGTTTTTGCATTCATCTCCGTATTTACAAATACATAACCTGGAAAAATCGTTCGACAAACTTCATAGATGTGACCCTGTCTTTTCTCTAACAGCCTACGTTTGGGAACTATCGCATACATTGACGACGGATTGTAGAATTTACGTATCATCGCTCGAACCACATTTTCTTGTCCGGTTTCGACATGCAGCACATACCAGCTCATAATCGCTGTCAATCCCTTCTCAGTAGAGACGCAGAAATATTTCAATTTTAAATATTATATTTTTTCCCTTTTATAGTTATATTATGAAGTAGATATTATCAAAAGGAAAAACATTAATCAACAACTAATTTCATACAAATTTCGACACCTATCTATTTTTTATCCAATTAAATCATTTCCTGATATCATACGGTATCATGAATATATAACAGCTTTACACTAATATCATTTGTTGAATTTATGCATTTAATTTTACTATACATAAAAATTATACGAACAGGATGGTCCATCACTACCATGAAAAAATCATAAATTGATATAATCAGTATATTTTATGTATTGTGAACCCAAACAAGCTGCCTCCGACCAGATACCGAAGACAGCTTACCGCTTGTTTATTTAATATTATGAAATGAGATTTAAGGAGGCAAACAGAAGCCTCTTCTTAAACATAGGCTCAATTGTTTATAGTGGAAGGCCAGTCTCCAAGAGATTTAATGCTTCAGATAATAATTCAGAAAAATTTTCAGTTGGATTTTCCGCATAATGCAACATAACAGATATGTTAACACCTATGACGGCGCCTGCAAAAGTTCGAATCTGCAAGTCTCCAGGATCTCGTCCCACCCGTTTGGAAACCATCTCAGCAATCATATGCATTGTATCAGTCAAATTATTCAAGGTTGCAGCCCGGAGTTCCGGTACTGACATCACGAGTTGGTTACGCTCACGTGTAGTAGACATTTCGTCGCCGGACATGTCAGACATGGTTGCTAACATAGCATTACGCACAGCTTGAAGTGGAGTTAAATGAGCTGGCTGTTCTTCAAATGCAGATATAAGCAGGGGATCATAGTTATCTGTAACAATCACATCCTCCTTGCTCGAAAAATAGCGAAAAAAGGTGCTTGGTGAAATCTCCGCTGCTTCTGCAATCTGTTCCACAGTAGTTTCGTTATATCCCAGTTCGCTGAATAGGCGTAACGCATGCATTTGAATCGATGCAATGGTTTTTGCTTTTTTTCGCTCCCTCAGCCCAAGATTTTGCTGGTGTTCAAGTGACATTTGTTTCACTCCTCAATAGATTGCTCATTCAAGTTTCACTCCTCATCGAGCAATTTGCTTCAGCATATATTTTTGACCACATGCACACTATTGCCCGATTTTGCGTTTACACTCAGTTTATCATGATCCTTTGTACTTCACGATACCCAGGATTGTATTATTCCTGACTGTAAAGCAATACATCAAAACTTGAAACCACTCCAATATCAGCTTTTATAGGCGAATATGCGGCGTACAGAAGCTGATAGGTTGAATCAGGTTGGTTCTATTGAGAAATTCAAAAAATTTATCTCCTCACCTCGTTAGTACAATTCCCTGCCCACCATCAACAATAACCCTGTCGCCGGTTTTCATTCTTGTAGTAGCATTTCCACATCCTACAACAGCTGGAATGCCTAGCTCTCTGGCTACAATTGCAGCATGAGAGAGTGGTGCTCCTATATCTGTTACAATCGCAGCTGCTTTTGGAAAAAGTGGAGTCCAGCCTACATTCGTTGTCGAGGTCACCAGTATTTCACCAGGAAGGAGCTGGTGTCCATCCTCAGGATTCCTCAGTACACGTACAGTCCCCTCAATTCTACCTGCCGCTCCAGCAACTCCTTCAATGATTTCGGAATGGATAGAGCTATCTAATGGTATATATGGATCATAATAATCTACTCTGCGATTGGGATCCTCCATCCATTGTAAAGGTTCAAATCGCCCACGTATAATCGAGGGGAACGCAGGCAGTTGCTTATATTTTAAATAGTTCACTTTTCTGGTCGAGATTCTCTCCTCAATAACACTTCCTCCTGCAAGCCAGCCCAATATCTCATCTACATATAAAAAAAATACATCTTCTCCTATGCCAATCAACTCGCCTGCTTTCAGCGCGAAAGAGCGATTTAATCTGAAGACACGCGTCCATTCCGAACGAACAGCTTCCCTTAAATGCGGTCCTTCAGAAATTTTTGCTATGACACGTTTCAACTTATTTATCTTGTATGGAAAACGCTGCTCCAATCTTCTCCAAACCACTTCATTTTGTTCACGTTGTTTATACAATAAATCGTCAACATTTATTCCAGATTTCTTTGTTTCTTGGATTTGCTTTTCCAGCCAACTCGGTTCTTCTCTTGGATCAGGTATCGATAGCTCAAACTCATGTGGGCCTCGATGCCCATATTCCAATAGATAATCCTCCTGACTCATTTCACCTTTCACGACTGAAGATATACCAACAACAGGTCCCAAGCTGGCCAAACCTGTACTTCCGCTCAGATTAGATAGAAGTACACTAGCATCATCACGTCCAAGCCATTTCTCCAACTTTTCCTTCAATCGAACAAAATTTTGCATCTTGCTACTAGGTCCTTCCAGTGCAATCCACATCGCTTCAATATTTTTAGGCCAAAGCTGCTCACGCCATAATGTAATCAATTCTTCCTTGGACTGGACATTGCCAATTAACTCTTCCGTTTGAGTGCACCAGGCCGCTGTTTCTTTTATGTGCTGTGGTAATAATTTCATCGCTTTTCGGGTCTGTTTAAAAGCATACAGCATCTTGGGGAGCATTATTTTAATGAGCTCTTTCCTAGAAAACGGATATATAGGAATTTGGATTTCATCTGGAATTTCCCCAAAAACATTGCTCATTTTTTTTAATATTGACTTTTTATTCCACCCAAATGCAAAAAAAACGGACAATGGTACACTCACATTGGAGTATACTCTTCCACAGATATTACCAGACATTAAATAATGACCAGGAATCACATTATGTTCTTCGTCCAAAGCACGAATAATAGACCAGCTTAAGGGAGTAACCACATCTGAAATGGATTCACCTACATTAGTATTCGTCCAAAGAAAATCACCTGATAAAGAATCATTCCATTCAAATGTATCCATATTTCCAGGGCTTAAAGTAGTAACAGGTCGTGCTTGTAAAAAAAAGAGTTGGCCATTGGCAATGGCCCATTCAATATCCTGTGGTTCTCCCATCGCTTTTTCCAGACGGGAAGCATACCAATATAGCTTTTTGATATAAGGAAGTAATTCTTTTGGCCCTTTATATCGACCTGAGGGTTTAAATAAGGAGAAAACACGAGCATTTCCTTTACCAGATACCAGTTGCTCCCCTAACCCGAACACAAAATTTCCAGACATTACTGAACGATTGCCCGTAATAGGGTCTGCTGTAAAAAGAACACCCGAGATTTCAGAAGGAACCATGATTTGGACTACAATCGCCATTTGGTGTGCTTCTTCAAAACCCTTAACTGCACTGTATGCCCGCACCCTCTCACTGTATTGAGAATGGTGAACCACATACAAGGCTTTCAGAACGTCCTCGTTTGTTTGTACTTCTAAGACACTTTCAAACTCTCCTGCAAAAGAAGCTAAGGCTGAATCCTCGCTCAAGGCTGAAGACCTTACTGCAAATGAGACATTAGGGTAATCCTTACGAAGCTTTTCCAAATACCTGATCATTTCTTTCCATGTCTTTTCCTTAAGTTTTTCCCCTTGAAAGGCCTGTGGAAAAACAATAAAACCATTAGGAATCGGATAACCAGCTTGAAGCATCCTAGCAAGCATCCCTCCTTTGCCTCCGGTCCATTTCCGCAGCTCAGGAGTTATCTCTGCAAACCATTCTATTTCATTACCCATTTTGACACTTCCTAACTTTTTCAGTTGTAATATTTCGGTCCCGTAATTGGAAATGGGTATATTTATTGTTTATATTTTTATTATTTCGGGACTTAGTATCTTTTTACACTTTATACAAAAAGACAGTCAGTGTCAAATTAAATAATCTTTCACTTTTTTTGTATCCTGTATCGTTAGCCTCATAGCAACTTACTGTACAAATAAGTCCTAAAAAAGAAAATAGCCTGCGGAAACGGTCCGCAGGCTCAAAAAGATATATCAAAAGGGGGTCATGCTGTTATTATAAACTGCTAATATTAAGGAATGATGTTTCGAATATTACAATTGTATTACAGTCACTCTTTTGTAGCTAAATTCTCAAGTATCGACAATCTTGTGCCGTGCTCTCAACTTTAATCCAACTGCGATACATATCCACGATTGGAACGCAGCTTATAAATGACCTCATCATAATCGGCATCATTCACCTTTGCAGATAATACATACCGTAATTCATCTTGATCACCGTTAATATACACATCTGTTGCACGGAGCAACCCTCCGTCATGATTCGTTGTTCCGCTCCGATCTTCATCCAGATCCCTTTGGGCTGAGCCAGAGTTAATCTGGCCATCCTTCACATCTGGTAAAATATTCTTGCCATAAGCACCCGCCGCAGGGATTGCCGCACCCGCTGAGCCTCCTGTGCTCACAGAGCCAGTATTGTTATAAGGGACCAACGGAATTAAAACCCTCGTCTCCCGACCGAGCGTCTCATCCAGAGCACCTACTTCCAAATGTTCAGTTCTATAAGCCTGAAGCGAAGCTCTAGCGCCCTCAGCTTCATCTTCTGTGCGAAAATAAGCCTGAATCTGTTTAGCCATATCAAATCCTCCTCGTTAGGGAATTGTACTGGCATAAATCTAGGAAGCATTCACGGAAATTACAATGCCTTTAACAACTCACGCACAAAAGCGGGCTCATCCTTAGGGGTCCGAGACGTAATAAAGTTACCGTCCACAACCGCCTCTCGATCCTCAAAATAAGCACCCGCATTAATCAAGTCATCTTTCAATGGAGGATAAGCTGTAATCGTCCGGCCTTGTAACAAATCGGCACTCGCCAAAATTTGTGGCCCGTGACAGATAGCGCCAATCGTTTTTTTGGACTCATTAATTTCAGTTACAAATTTCAGAACATTTGCATCCAAACGGAGATTTTCCGGAGATGATCCACCAGGAATAACAACTGCATCATAATCACTTGATTTCACATCTGCAATGGCTTTTTCAATAGTATAGCTTGCTTTACCTTGCTTACCGCTCACTTTCTCACCTTGCTTCAGCCCAACAATATCCGCCTCATGTCCAGCCTTTTTTAATTCATCATAAGGTACCTTCATTTCGGAATCTTCAAATTGGTCAGCCAATAAAAATGCAATTTTACTCATGAATATTCAGATCTCCTTTCCGGTTATCCCTGATACAAGTTTAAAATTAAGCTTATTTTTCTACCACGATTTGTTATTACCCGCTTGATCTGTTTTTATAACAATTCGCAGCGGCGGAAAAGAAAAAGGAGCCTTTCGGCTCCTCCACTAATTCAATGCTACATATTTTATTTTTGGCCACTTTATGCTACTTTCGGGTGGCACCTTATTAACGCTCCATTTAACCCAATGTTACCTGCGCGGCAAAGCGCCGCGTCCTGGCTTGTCTATGGCTGTTGCAACATGCTGTAATAACGTATCAGCATTACGAGTAAGGCTGATTGCCTCCTGCATACTACCGGGAAAAAGCAGCATAGTGCTTCGATGCCCGTCCATTTTTGGGGTTTGACGCATAACTTCGTCTCTCCTGTCACCCTTAGGCTATCCGCCTGGCTAATCACCAATCGGGATGACATTATGGTCCCTCTGAACAGCTATTTTATTCTACTCAGACCACGCCGTGAATGTATAGTCACGAACGTTCGCTATCCAAAATCAGTGTGACTGGGCCCCAGTTCGTCAATGAAACATCCATCATAGCCCCAAAAATTCCCGTTTCTACCTTCAGGCCCTTGGCTCGAAGCTGACTGTTGAAGAAATCATACAGCTTCTCCGCTTCCTCAGGTTTGGCCGCCCCCATAAAGTTAGGCCTTCTTCCTTTACGGCAGTCACCATACAACGTAAATTGAGAGACAGACAAAATGGCTCCACCGACATCCAGAACGCTGTCATTCATTTTGCCTTCAGCATCATCAAATATACGTAATCCCGCCGTTTTATCCGCCAAATAAACGGCATCGGCTGCTGTATCTCCCTGACCAATACCAACCAGCAGCATTAATCCGGTTCCAATCTTGCCAACCACCTTTTGATTCACCGTTACCTGAGCGTCTTTACAGCGCTGAATAATGATCTTCATCGACTATCCGATATCTCCTTTAACCTTCCCTTTTAAAAGGTGCTCACAGCCGTACTACGGCTCTTTTAGCAGCCTATGGGTCTTTCTACCCAAGATATGTTACAAAGGCTATAAACCTATCTGTACGCTTCATAAGATTATTGCATAATCCGATGCACAGTGTATACATCCTTCACCCGTTTAATCCGTTCGACAACAGAATGCAAATGATCCGTGTTGCGAATGAGAATCGTGATGTGAATCATCGCCATTTTATTTTTATCTGTACGACCTGTAACGGCCGAGAAGCTGGTTTTGTTCTCAGAAATGGCCTGAAGCACTTCATTCAGCAAACCGTTGCGATCATGGCCCGTAATCTCAATATCGACACTGTAATTGACTTCCGCTGCTTCTTCCCACTCTACTTCAATCACACGCGCCTGGTCTTCGCCCGTACCCGAAGGAATATTCGGGCAATCCGTCCGGTGAACGGATACGCCGCGTCCACGTGTTACATAGCCAATGATGTCATCTCCCGGTACGGGATTACAACATCGTGCAAAACGAACGAGTAAATTATCGACGCCTCTGACGCTGACACCGTTGGTCGGTGTTTTTTTCCGTTCGCCCTGCGGCTTGTACTCCTTGACCTCGGTCGTCAATTCGATCAACCGTGCCTCTTCTTGTTCCTTACGCAGCTTCTCTGTCAAACGTGTACAGACCTGCGCTGCGGTTATACCACCAAAACCAATCGCAGACAGCATATCTTCGGAATCGTTAAAAGAGAACTTCTGCGCCACTTCCTGAAGCTTGTCGTCGCTCATCCACACCGATGGCTCGATATCGCGTTTTCTTAGCTCACGTTCCAGATTTTCACGGCCTTTTTCAACATTCTCCTCACGCTTTTCTTTCTTGAACCATTGTTTGATTTTACTGCGCGCGTGAGAGGACTGAGCAATTTTGAGCCAGTCCTGACTAGGTCCATAAGAATGTTTGGACGTCATAATTTCGACAATATCCCCAGTTTTAAGCCGATAATCCAAAGGTACGATTCTTCCATTTACCTTAGAGCCAATCGTTCGATTGCCAACTTCGGTATGAATACGGAAAGCAAAGTCCAGCGGAACGGATCCGGCTGGCAACTCAATGACCTCTCCCTTAGGAGTAAACACAAACACAAGGTCTGAGAAAAAGTCCATTTTGAGCGATTCCACAAATTCCGACGCATCCTTCGCTTCATTTTGCAGCTCCAGGATTTCTCGAAAAAAGGTGATTTTATCCTCAAAGTTAGTGTTGTTTGCTCCGTTGCCTTCTTTATAGGCCCAATGGGCCGCAATCCCGAATTCAGCGGTACGATGCATATCCACTGTGCGAATTTGCACCTCGGTAGGCTCCCCGTTAGGACCTACTACTGTCGTATGAAGGGACTGATACATATTGGCCTTAGGCATAGCGATATAATCCTTAAACCGCCCCGGCATCGGCTTCCACAACGTATGGATAATCCCCAGTGTGGCGTAACAGTCTTTAATGTTATCCACAATAATTCGAATCGCCAGCAAATCATATATTTCATTGAACTGCTTGTTCTTCGTCGTCATTTTTTTAAACACACTGTAAATATGTTTAGGGCGTCCGGACAGATCAGCCTGAATGCCCATCTCTTCCAGCTTTTCTCTGATACGCTGTATGACATTATCAATAAACTGCTCCCGCTCTGCCCGCTTCTTATGCATCAAATTAGCAATGCGATAATACTGCTGAGGATTCAGATAGCGCAGAGCAATATCTTCCATTTCCCACTTAATGGCTGAAATACCCAGTCGGTTTGCAACCGGACAGAAAATCTCTAACGTTTCATAAGCAATCCGACGCTGGCTTTCCTCTGACTGATATTTCAAGGTACGCATGTTGTGCAGACGATCTGCTAACTTAATGACAATGACACGAATGTCCTGCGCCATAGCAATAAACATTTTTCGATAATTTTCGTTCTGTTGTTCTTCCTTGGAACGGAACTGGATACGCTCCAGTTTCGTCAGACCATCGACAAGCATCGCACATGTATCGCCAAAATGCTCGCGAATCTGCGCCAAAGACACCGTCGTATCCTCCACAACGTCATGTAAAAGAGCGGCGATAATGGAGATGGTATCCATCTGCATATTAACGACGATATCAGCAACCGCAAGCGGATGCAGAATATAAGGTTCACCGGACTTACGAGTCTGGCCGGAATGGGCCTGTTCGGCAAAATCATAGGCGTCCCTGATGCGGATAAGATCTGCTTCTCTGGTATAGGCCCCGGCCTTTTTAAGTAATTGCTCTATCCCCATTCTGCTCTATTCCGTGTCCTTTCTATGCAAAATGGAACCCGCCGATCAATGTCGCGCAAAGGTTCCCTTTTAAAAGTGATTTCCTACAATTATGACGGTTAGCACGTCACACGTCAACTATTACAGGTTTGGCATTGTAGCATTATTCTGTCACACATGGATAAGTAAAATGAGGAATGTTGACGAATTGAAACGAATTATATTGAAAAAATTACGAAAAGTAATTAATGTATATAAGAATAATTGAAAGAACTAAGGAGTGAACTGCGTTGCAACGCGAAATTCAAGTTAATGAAAAGCTACCGGCAGGACCTGGTTTCCTGCTCAGCGTACAGCATTTGTTTGCCATGTTTGGCAGCACTGTGCTGGTGCCGAATATTTTCGGCGTCGATCCCGGTATGATTTTGCTAATGAACGGTATTGGCACATTGTTGTACATCTGGATCTGCCGTGGCAAAATTCCCGCCTATCTCGGCTCCAGCTTCGCTTTTATCGCTCCCGTCAGTCTTGTGCTTAAAAACAATCCCGGCGGCAACGGCTATGCTATGGCCCTCGGTGCTTTCATCATTACAGGTATTATTTTCTGCCTCGTCGCACTGGTGATCAAATATGCCGGAACCCGTTGGCTGGACGTCGTATTTCCTCCAGCTGTTATGGGCTCCATCGTAGCCTTAATCGGTCTGGAGCTGGTTCCGGTTGCAGCAGGCATGGCAGGCATTATCAATGCCGATCCTACTAAAGCTTGGACTCCAGATCCCAAAACGATTACTCTTTCGCTCGTTACACTCGGGGTTACTGTTCTGGGTGCGGTGTTGTTTCGTGGGTTTGCCAAAATCATTCATATTCTGATCGGTATCGTAGTGGGCTATGTGCTTGCTTATTTTATGGGCATGGTCAATACACAGGCCATCGCAGACGCTCCTCTTTTCGGACATCCTGCAATTACCACTCCAGTTTTTAATACCTCTGCTATGCTGACGATTCTTCCTGTTGCTCTGGTCGTCATCGTAGAGCATATTGGTCACTTACTTGTGACTAGCAACATTGTCGGGCGTGAGTTGTCCAAAGATCCTGGTCTCCACCGCTCTCTGCTGGGTAACGGTATTTCCACCGTCATTTCGGGTTTTGTCGGTTCTACGCCTAATACGACTTATGGTGAAAATATTGGTGTCATGGCATTAACTAAAGTGTACTCTGTATGGGTTATTGGCGGAGCGGCTATCATTGCCATCCTGCTGTCCTTTTCAGGCACGTTCTCAGCGATTGTTTCTAATATTCCAGCTCCAGTTATGGGTGGCGTATCCTTACTATTATTCGGTGTCATCGCTGCCTCCGGTCTAAGAATCTTCGTTGAGCAAAAGGTTGATTTCGCCAAGCCAACTAACATGCTGCTTGCGACCATCGTGCTTGTTGTCGGAATCAGTGGTACTACGCTCACTTGGGGCGCTGTAACCTTGAAAGGTATGGCATTGGCTACAATCATCGGCATCATCCTCAGCTTGTTCTTCAAGCTGATTGACGTGCTCGGCTGGTCCAACGATAAATCACAGGAACCTTTAACCGAGAAAACACCAGATTGATATCTTTTTTTCAACTTTAAAAGGCCGCTCCATGTTAGTTATGGATCAACACGCTCAGGCTGTATAGACAAGCGTGTAAAGATCCATATCTCAATGGAGCGGCGTTTTTTTATGCACGGCCTTTTTTTCTAAAGATATCACACACGAAAGCGAGATACGACCTGATTAAGCGTATCAGAGACACCTGTAAGTGTCTTGACAGAGCTGTCCATACCTTCCAGATCCTTAAGCTGCCGTTCGGATCGTTCCGAGGCTTGCTCTGTACGTTTAGCTGAAGCTTTCGCAATGTCTGCAAGATATCCAATAGAGGCTGCAACTTCCTCTGAACCTGCCGACATTTCTTCTGAGGCAGATGAAACCTCCTGCACTTCTATCGCCACCTGCTGAATATCTTGATTCATCGCAATAAAACGTTCTTCCACCTCAAGTAAAATAGATACTCCTTCATCCATCTCCAGAGCACCCTGCTGCATTCCTTCCAAAGCTAATTTGGTTTCTTCCTGCATGGATCGGATTCGACTCGTAATTTGTTCCGCAGACTCGCTCACGTTTACAGCCAGCTTGCCGATTTCTGAAGCCACCACAGCGAACCCTCGGCCATGCTCCCCTGCACGTGCGGCTTCAATGGAAGCATTCAGTGATAGCAACTTGGTCTGCCCACTAATTTCCTGAATCATTCCAATTATGCTGCCAATTTGGGCGGACCGCTCATTCAATGAGCTTACTACCCTGCCTGCCTCATCCATAGATATTTTCGCTTTATGCATTCCTTGGTTGACCACGGTCAACCGTTCATTTCCTTGTTGTGCCTTATGTTCAATCTCAGTGGTAGCCTCGGATACATGCTGGATAGATTCAGCAATACGCTGTATGCCAACAGCCATTTCTTCCATCGCAGTCGCACTCTCTGCTGCTGCGACCAATTGAAGCTCGGCTCCTTCCTTCACCTGTGCCAGTTCTCCTGCATTATGCTGCGCATCTTTAGTAGCCCCAGAAATCTCTTGGGAAATTTTTATAGATACGCCTGAGATAACATCTGACTCTTCGCTCAAACGTGATGCCATTCCTCTGGTTGCCGCAATCACCTTATTGATCCCGTCAGCCATTTGGCCAAATTCATCCTTACGTTGTTGTGTTAGTTCAACGCTGTAATCCCCATGAGCCATACGATTGGTTATCTGCATAATTTTTTTAATCTCTTTGATCATACCTGAATTGTTAATTAATAACGCTCCCATAATTAGCAAGATGCCTATAACACTAACAATAAGAAGAAGTTTAAGCATTTCGTTCGCAGAGCGGTTCAAATCGGATTCTGGCAGTAATACGCCGATTTTCCATCCGGTTTGTGGGAGTGTTTCGTACATTATCCGGTAGTCCTCACTATCAATGGGTACGGATAGTTGTCCGGACGTACCACTTTGAATAGATTGTGCTGCTTCCGCATTCATCGTTTTTGTTAACGGCTCGCCTGCTTTTAAGGACGGAAGACCGGATGACAAAATGGCTCCATTCTTATCCATCAAGATCGCACTACCGTTAGCACCAAACTTCATTTTTTCAATAAACGTTTGAATGTTTGTCATATTCAGGTCGCCAGTAATGACACCTAACAGCTTCCCTTCCCTGTCATAAAATGCTTTCCCTGCAGTAATCATATTGACTTTCAGTCTGCTATCGTAAAAAGGCTCCGTAAAATTTATTTCCTTACCACGTTCCACGGCTTCTGTATACCATGGCTGTGTTAAGTAGTCATATTGTGGATCATCATATTCAACCGTTTGCTTCACTAGCTGGCCATCTCTATGCACATATATGGAACGGTAAGTCACTCCCGGATCATACGCACCTTTAGCAAAATAAATGCCCAACCCGTATGACATATCATTTAAAGCCAACTCTTGTTCAAAAAAACGTCCATAACCCTCAATGTTCATTCCTGCTCCCAGTTGTTCCGCACTCTTAGTCAGCATCGAAACAAGTAAAGCATGACGATCTACGTTAGCTGCAATATCCGTTTTAACCCTCGACAAGGAATGAGCAGCATTTTGGCTTATTTCCGTATCTAGCTTCTGCTTGGCAAAAAAATAAGACAAAAAGCTGATTAAAATCAGCGTTATAAGTACAAGCGGAATCAAGGTAGAAAATGTCCGTGCCTGTAAACTCTTAAATCGAAATAAACCCAATATGACCACCTCTGCTCCTTTTTAATTATTTATCGACATTTATTTTAAATTTTTTATAACTATTCCCAATAAAAACAGTGGTAATTTGCACCAATCAAACAAAGTCACACCTAAAACGCTTCTAAACAAAATAGCCCGATGGAGCAACTCTTTAGATAAAGAGATGTTCCATCGGACTATTTAGGCAATCCATACATAATTATTTCCCGGGAAACCCAGGTTTCGAAATACTTAATACGTAATCAGGGTGAATACATCTACGTCAGGCAGCTTCGCCCGACCGTTTAGATCAGACAGCTCGATAAGAAAAGCAGCCCCTGCCACATTGCCACCAAGCTGGCGTACCAAGTTCACGGATGTAGCAATAGTACCACCTGTAGCAAGCAGGTCATCAGCAATCAAAACATTTTGGCCTGGCTCTATAGCATCCTTATGCATCGCCAGCGTATCTTTACCATACTCCAAACCGTATGCTTCCTCAATGGTTTCCCCAGGGAGCTTGCCACTTTTGCGGATCGGAATAAAACCAACGCCAAGCGCATAAGCCAGAGGCGCACCGATAACGAATCCGCGTGCTTCTGGACCTGCAATCAAATCAATTTTTAAATCCGATACCAATTCCTTCATATCGTTGATAGCCTTGCGGTACAGTTCACCATTTTTCATTAGGGTTGTAATGTCTTTAAAACTAATCCCTGGTTGTGGAAAATCGGAAATCACCCGAATATATTCTTTGTAGTCCAACTTAGTTCCTCCTACTGTAAACTTCAAATTAGTATATACATTTTACAACATAAATTACGAAATAGTATCTCAAGACGCACCCTTCATAAGCGACATAATCCAGCTCGTCATCTGGGTGGTGTCCGCATCCAGCAAATACCGCTCCATTTCAGCCATATTATATAATTCCTGATAGCGCGGAGAAGCAGTTAAATCCCGCTTGGGCGGATTGGATACAAAACGGAATTGGCCATCTGTACGCGTCATAAACTCAAGCTCTTCGAAGATGTCCAATACTTTGGATAACATGCGTACTGAACAGGAACACTGTCGGCTAAGAGCAGGCAGCATTGCCTTTTCATCAATAGGCTGTGTTCCCAATCGGGAAAGCACAACGTAAATGCGCTTGAACAGCTCTCTGTCTGGGCTTACGAGACGACCGCCACGCTCACTGACCGAATGAAGGAGAAATACGTTTTCTACATTTTCAAAGGTAGACCATAATGCCTGAAACTGATCCGGTGTATCCGGTGGCTCCAGTACGAATAACGACTTCACAGAGTGCTGTGCATCTCTTTGACCATCACTGGGAATAACACTGCCGTCTTTATCGTATAGCCATAAGGATTCAGTGTCCACGGAGCTCGATGGACGAAGCCTAGAAGAAGGGTGGATCAACACCGCAACGTCTTTCTTTCTTTCCTCTATGCGTGGATGAAAGATCTTCAGTCCCCGCTCTAATTCGGCAAAAGGGTCCGACACTCCACGATAATCAAAAATTTGCGGCGCCTGCACTCGAATGTCCTGCATCATGAGCTGGAGAGACCTTTTACCGTTCCATTCGTTAATTGACAATTCACCCAGCAGATCTATCTCCGTTTCTTGCTGTAAAAAATCAGCCAAATCGCCACGACGGAAGGCAATCGCGTCCAGCGATAAACCGTTCTGCTCCAGCAGGAGCTTCACATGATTTTTCTCACGTCCCATTTTACGAGCCTCACGCAATTGCAGACCCTGTAATACGAATCGTGGAGATGGATTCCCCATACCAAAAGGCTGAAGCAACTCCAGTTCTTCAACCACTTGCAAAGATACCTCGTCCAAACGACAGACCATATCAGCCTCAGCTACAGGAATGAGATCGTCTGGTGTCAAAATGGAACCCGCATAGCGGTTCAGCTGCTCTTCAAACAATTCCAGATTATCACAGGACAGCGTCATACCCGCTGCCGAAGGATGACCACCAAAATGCTCCATAAGCTCATGGCTGTCCGTAAGAGCACTGTAAATATCCAATGCAGGAACAGAACGGGCGGAACCTTTGCACATACCTGTCTCAGCATCTATACCCAGAATAATGGTCGGTCGATAATAGCGATCCAACAGCTTGGATGCCACAATTCCGACAACGCCGACATTCCAGCCTTCACCAGCCAATACAATAACTGACGGTAGCTTGCCTCCGTTCAGTTTGGATGCCAATTGTTGCTCGGCTTGCTCCACAATACGTTCGACCACCTGTTGACGCTCACGATTGAGCAGGTCCAGCGCATGCGCAAGTTGGTCTGCTTCTTCCTCTTTTTCTGTCGTCAGCAGAGAAACGGCTCGTCCCGCATGATCCAGGCGCCCGCTGGCATTAATCCGCGGAGCCAAGGCAAATGCGATGTTGACTGAAGTCACTGTAGATATATCTACGCCCGCTACATGGAGCAACGCACGAATCCCCGGAAAAGCAGAGTTTCTCATGGATTGAATCCCTCTGCGTACCATCGTCCGATTTTCACCATGTAGTGGCATCAGATCGGCTACCGTGCCGATAGCGGCGATTTCAAACCATTCCTCCGGCACTTCACCCAACAGCGCCTGAGCGAGCTTCAGGGCAACACCAACACCTGCAAGACCTTTAAATGGGTATGGGCAACCGGGGAGCTTCGGATTAATCAAAGTATATGCCTCGGGAAGTACTGCAGGCGGCTCATGATGGTCCGTCACAATAACGTCTATCCCCAAGGAAGTTGCATAAGCAATTTGCTCTACTGCACTAATTCCCGTATCTACCGTAATGACCAGTGTAACTCCCTGCTGATGTGCCCAATCAAGGGCATGGTTATGCAGACCATATCCCTCGTTAGAACGATGAGGAATATAAATATCATAGGAAGCCTTTAGAAAACGCATGAGCTGAATCATCAATGATGTACTGGATACGCCGTCCGCATCATAATCTCCATAGATTAATATATGCTCGCCACGTTCCAGAGCCTGACGAATTCTCGGCACAGCCTCTTCCATACCAAGAAGCAAAAAAGGGTCGTGTACATCGTCCACACTTCCGTACAAAAAGCGGTTTGCTTCCCCGGCGGTAGTGACGCCCCGGTTCACTAAAAGCCGGGACAACAATGGTGAAATCCCCAGTTCCCCTGTCAACAGCTGAGCCGCTTCCAGGTTAGCCTCTGGGGTCTTCCATCTGTACTGCGAATGAAGCAATCCTATTCACCTTTCTTTCATAGTCGTCCTGCCCTATTGAAGCAACGACGACACATCATTATCTGGCAGTTCATGATTGGATTTGTATGGATATCCGGCTTGATAAGAAATGAACTGCATTTGTACATGGGTCACCTGTGGAAAACGGGCTAACAGTAAATTTTTGGCTCGATCGGCGATTTCCTGCGCTTCCTGTACCGTAATCCGCGGGTTCACACTTATCGTTACATCCACTGTTATGAAATGCCCTGTTTCCTGGGCATGTAAGTGTTCAACCGTTACAATACCATACACCCGTTGAATCGTCTCCATAAAGCGTCGGGAGTCTTCCTCCTGCAAGGGCTGCGCAGGAACCTGGTAAGCGGTATTCATTACCATCAAATATCCTTTACGCAGCACCAGACAGGCTACGAGCAAAGCTGCGGTTGGATCAAGATATAATAATGCAGGCCATTCCATTGCTTCGCCAGTCATTGCGCCGATCATGCCAATCAATGCAATCAACGATGCATACAGCGAGTAACGTTCATGGTTTGCGTACCGATCTGCTTCCTCTTTATGACCATGTTTAATCGAGTAGCGATATTGAAACTGAAATAGCGCTTCTCTCAATACCAACGCAATAAATACGGTAATTAATGCATACAGACCGGGTGCCTGCGGTTCCGAACTGCTTAATGAACGAACAGCCGAGATAGCTAGCTGAAGACCGCTCATCAGCACTAAAATAGCCAGTACCACAGATATGACCGTTCGAACCTTTTCACCGTTTCGCAACCGTGCCAGCATTCCGTGCCCTGTAGCACCCTTGGAACACAGAAGCTCCTGCAAACGGGAAGCACTATCTGCAGCCGTGTGCAGTGCATCTCCCAACAACGCCTTGCTGTTTGCCGCATAACCGACGGCTCCCTTTAGAACAGCCAGCGCGAGATTACCTACAATCCCGCTCAACGCCGCAGTTTCCAATGATCGGCTGCGTTCGCTATTCACAACGTTTCCCCCTCAATCCTGAACTAACCCTTTCCCAATAAAGCTCAATCTAAAATAACCGAATTTCTCAAAATCAAAAACCATTCACATTTAAGTGCCACTACTGAGCCTTACTTAAGGTAAATCTTAAAACCTTAGAAAACCGCGCCCAAGCAGACGCGGCTTTCTCTTTAATTTATACTACTGGTATTTGCGTAACTTAAGACTTTGCAGTTTTGGCCGCGCCCCCGCCAGCTGTCGGAGATTTTTGTTTTCCTTTCAATGCCACCCACAGCGGGCTGGCAATGAAAATGGAGGAATAAGCACCAAACAACAAACCAATGACCATTGCAAGTGAGAACATACGGATCGATTCGCCGCCAAATATGAACAAACATACGGAGGCAATAAACACCGTAAACACGGTTGCAAGTGACCGAGTCATTGTCTGCGCAATACTGTGATCAACTACCTGCTCTAAGTCGTCCCTGGACTTCTTCTTCGCAAATCGTAGATTTTCCCGAATACGGTCAAAAATAACGACGGTGTCATTAATGGAGAAACCAACAATCGTCAGAATTGCCGTAATAAAGGTCAAATCCACCTCAAGCCGGAAAAGCGAGAAAATACTGATAACGAGGAAGGCATCATGCAACAACGAAACGATGGCTGCAATGGCAAACCGCCATTCAAACCGGATCGAAATATAGACCGCTATGGCTACACATGCTAGCAAAATCGCCCATATTGCATTCTGCTCCAGTTCTTGTGCCATTTCCGTATCCACTGTATTGACCTCAAACGAAGCCTTCGGATCCAGCTGTTTATTAAAAGAAATCTTAAAATCATTCACTTGCTGATCCGTCAACACCTGTGAGAAGCGAATGCCGAAACGCTCTTTCCCCGGTGTATAATCTACCTCTTTACCGATTTTCTGCTTGTCCAGCAAAGTTTGGATCTGTTCCTGTGTAACAACCTTAGTCAAATTGACATCCACATTGGAACCGGAACGAAAGTCTACCCCGTAATTCAAGCCGAATATTGACAAGCTTAGAATACCAAGCAGTGTGATAATAATCGAGAACGTGTAAAACCACTTGCTCATCTTAATATATTTCAAGTTCCAATTAAAGCGCACTGATATCACTCTCCTTCACACCAAAATACTTGGCCTTCTTCACAGCATCCGCTTTAACCAGCAGATTGAGTAAGAAGCGGGAGAAGAAGATATTCGTCAAAATACTGGTGACAATATCAACGATGAGCACCAAAGCGAATCCTCGAACGGAGCCTGTTCCCAGACCAAACATAACCGCTGCCGCTATAATTGTCGTAACATTGGCATCCATAACGGTACGGAACGAAGCCTTACTACCTGCAATGACAGAAGAACGAATCGTTTTGCCTGACTTGATTTCTTCTTTAATCCGTTCATACGTAATGATGTTGGCATCGACCGCCATCCCGATCCCGAGCACAAAGGCGGCGATACCTGGGAGTGTGAGTACAAATCCACCCAAGTAGAAAATCGCAAGCACTACCCAGGTATGAACGATGAGACAGAAACTGGCCACTAATCCCGGTACACGGAACATTGCAATCATAAATACCAGAATAATGATCGAGCCGATCAATCCAGCACGAATCGTCTGATCCAGTGACAATTGACCCAGCGTAGCACCTACACTCTGAGAATATTTTTCCGTCAGTTTGAGCGGAAGGGCACCCAGATTAATCGTATCCGCCAGTTTATTCGCTTCATCACGAGTGTAGCTACCTGTGATTGACGCGCTACCGTCCGTTAATTCCCCACGCACTGTGGGTGCAGACAGCAATTCCTGATCAAGGAAAATAGCTAATTCTTTATTCAGAAGCCGCTTTGTGATTTCTGCAAATTTAGCTTTGTCCTTGACTTTGATACTAATCTCAGGTTGATTCAGCTGATCATAGCCTACAACAGCGCCATTCTCCACAAAATCATTACCGCGGAGCTCAATTTTGCTGTATTGACCTGGCTTCTTAGCATCTGCTGCCGTTGCACTGCGAAACGTTAATTCTGCAGGCTTTTTCAGCATGGAGCGAACTTCTGCCTCATTAGTGACACCAGCAAGCCGCACGCGAATACGGTTGCTCCCCTCTGTTGTTACTTCCGGCTCAGTCGTACCGAGCGCATTAATCCGTCTCTCCAGACTTTGAGCTGTTTGTATAAGAGACTGTCTGGTTACACTCTGCCCGGCTTCCAAAGGCTGGGCTTCATATAAAATTTCAAAGCCTCCCTTTAAATCGAGGCCTAATTTTAAACTGTTCAGTAGGCCCGGGCTTGTCCCGATCATAACACCAGTAGTTATGAGCACGACCACGATGAAACTTAGAATTCTCTTCATTCCGTCCCATGTTCCCCTTTCATTCTCAATATTCCTATTATAGCTACCCCTCAAAAAGCAGTCAATTTGAACGCAAAAAAAGACCCCCTTCTATTCGAAAGTGGAGCCCCGTAATGCGGACATAGTCAAATAGTTCATAAAGCTCGTCGCTTTAAGGGAAAGTATATCGTTAACGAGCTTGTGCAGCGGAGGAATACCCTCCTTTTCATATTTATGGCTGACGCAATTCCACACGTCCTTACTTGTGACATGCTCATAGCCTACGAGAATCAACTCGTCCGCCTTACTTTGACAAAGCATCTCAATTGCGTCATCCCAATCCTGCTCATCCAGCTCTTCCATACCCACGATGGCCGTTCCTCCTCCCAGCGACTACCGGTTCCGCAGATCAGCAATTAGCGGGGTTATTGACTGCTTTGTAGAACATTTCTGTCCTGATCCTGGAAAACCCTTCTTCTCGTTGAAAATAGCCTTAAATCAACAATATATGCAATCATTTCGCTCGTCAATAGCAGAATTCACCACTCTCCCTCTTGTTGTCTAAATCACTTTGTTTCTGAACGGAAAAGCTTGTCATGAAGATGGACAGGTCCAGCATATCTTCTAAAGTAATGTATAGACGCAGAATTACATTTTGGGGAAGAGGGAGTTGCGATTGAAAAAGCAGACATTCATCCATGGAGCAATTATTTTATTGGCAGCAGGAATTATCAACCGGATACTAGGTTTTATTCCCCGAATCGCACTCCCGCGTATCATCGGCCCCGAAGGAGTTGGCTTGTACCAACAGGGGTATCCCTTTTTTATCGTTCTGGTGACGCTTATTACAGGGGGAATCCCTCTTGCGGTAGCCAAGCTAGTAGCCGAAGCCGAAACGGCGGGACAGCCCGAAATGTCGCGGCGTATTTTGCACACCAGCCTGCGCTTAACCATTACACTCAGTCTGATCGCCATGGTGCTCTGTCTTGTGTTCGCGCCTTGGATCACAAGCCATCTTCTGACCGACAGCCGCGTGTATTATACATTCGTGAGCATGAGCCCAATGATTGTCATTGTAGCTGTTTCTTCAGCTTATAGGGGCTATTTTCAGGGAAAGCAAAATATGATTCCTTCCGCTAGTTCCTCGATTGCCGAGACCGTTATGCGCATTTTTTGTGTCATTTGGTTTGCTTACTTGTTACTTCCCCATGGGGTAGCCTACGCTGCTGCAGGTGCCATGCTCGGTGCTCTGGCGGGCGAATTCATTGGCATGATTGTGCTTCTATGGCAATACGTGTGTAACCAGCGAAAAGATCGCATCCTTCAGCCGAATTCGCCTGGCCCCTCCTCTGAGGTTTATCCCGAGCAATCATCTGTTTTGTCACGTCTTATGTCTATATCCGTTCCCGTGACTGCTGGAAGGCTTGTCGGTTCCTTATCCTATTTGCTCGAATCTATCTTGTGCATGCGCAGCCTTGCCGTAGCAGGCATTGCAACTGGCGTGGCAACCGCACAATATGGAGCCATGCAGGGCATGGTCATTCCTGTGTTATTACTACCTGGGGTTCTGACCAGTTCATTAGCTGTTTCACTCGTTCCTTCGTTATCCGAAGCAGCGGCTAAGGGGCATATTATAGCCATTCACAAACGTCTACATCAATCGCTTCGGCTCGCTTTGGTTGCAGGAGCCCCATTTGCCGTGATCATGTATGTATTGGCGGAACCTCTGTGTCTGCTACTCTACAATAATGGCGATATTGCAGGAATGCTTAAGCTCATGGCACCTTTTGCTCTTTTTATGTACATTCAGGCCCCGCTTCAGGCAGCACTTCAGGCGTTAGACCGTCCTGGAAGTGCCTTATTAAATACCTTTATCGGAGCCGTTATCAAAATTGTGCTGATCGTCTGGCTTGCATCCCAACCTCAGTACGGTATCTACGGAGCTGTCATCGCCATTTGTATTAACAGTGCCATTGTTACTCTCCTTCATGGCTTCAGTGTCAGCAGGCTACTTCGCTTCCGCGTACGTTTGCTCGATTTCTGGAAGACCGGGATAGGCATGATCATCATGGCAGCAGCAGTGTTATATACCTACAGACATTTAACGATGTTCGACCAAATGTGGCTCCAATTTATTTTTGCCGCAGGCTTGGGAATTATTCTGTACCTTTTCCTGATGACCTTGATCAAAATGATTGATTGGGACAACCTTACACGCATTCCAATCCTGAGAAGATGGTTTAAAGCATAAGAAATCTAATCCGAAGATTTTCCATAGGCCGGTGGTGTAATGTACACATCACCTCTATGGTTAACCGAGCATAAAAAAACATCCTTAAAATCTTTGTGTCCCTTCGCTTGAATTTGATTTTTAAGCCAAAACCGGTTCATATCCATTCGTTCCAAATTTCGATCCAGCACCTTACCATCCATGATTAATGGAATAGGCAGTCCCTCATATCTAAACTTTCCACCGATTTGTGGAGAAGGATGGACTTTATCCACCTGTAGCTCTTTGTTTGCCAAATCTGTTCCGTTTAATTCCTGCTTCATTTTTTCGTGTTCCACTCCGACGTTATCATCCTTACCTATAACCGTTAGCTTACCTGTCGTTTCCAAAATAACATATTCAACTTCGTCCAGACTTTCTATATTTTGTTCACGAAGTTGTAACAGCAAGTCATCCAAATTGTAACGTTGTTTCACCATTTCGTCCTTGTTTAATTGTCCATTAGAGTACAATACACTGGGCCTACCATCAAATAGTAAGCGCAGTCGCCGACTTTTCAGACTGAAATAGGAAATCCCAATTTGCAAAATTAACAGCACTCCTAAAGGAATCAATCCTTCGTAAAGTGGACGTTTTATGTCCTCCAGACTGAATACAGCAATTTCTGCAATCATAATGGATATGACGAGATCGAAAACAGACAATTTACCGATCTCCCTTTTACCCATCAAGCGCATCACCAGATATACAATAAAATACATGAGCAGCGTCCGAAAAATATGAGCAAAAATATCGTGACTCAATATGTTCGCCTCCTCCCCTGTACTTGCAATAAGACATGAGTCGTTCATTGTACACGTATTCTGACCGTTCCTCACTTGGCTCATACAAAAAACAAAAGGCTAAATTATTGAAATAAAGAGAAAGACTGCTTGCGACTTGGTACTAAGCCGCGAGGCTTGGCCATAGAATGATAATAGTTCAAACCTTGGTACAGGAGGAATTATCAATGGAGCTCATTCGCCGCTGGTGTTCGTTTCGTCTGGCCCATCCTATTTTATCCGGCTTATTCTATGCTTTTGCATGGATGCTGCTTGGCGCATTGATTCTTTCACTACTCTTGTGGCTGACACAGATGCAGGAACAGGACTTATCATTGTATACGTACATCGTCCATGCATTCGCCATGCTATCTGGTGGCTTCGTCGCCGGTAAAAGATCAGCAAACAAAGGCTGGTATCAAGGCGGTATTACAGGTATCCTGTATGGACTAATCGTTCTGCTGGTCGGTTTTCTGGCATTGGATGCGGGCATGGTCGGCAAGGACCTGTTACACTTAGGTTTCGCGTTTGTCATAGGCGCAGGTGGTGGGATGTTTGGCATTAATCTCAACAAGTAATCAAAATGTTTGTACCCATGTAATAAAACAACACAAAAAACCGAGCCTCCTCAAAGGCTCGGTTTTTGTATAACGGTCACCAGCATTTTACGATTTGGAAACAACTTCCTCAGATGCCGTGTCTTTTGCAATCGCGTTGCTGATTGCACTGCGGTCAAAGGTCAGCTTCGTGACATCATTCACACGCAAAACTACTACATCATCCGTAATCTCCATAATTGTACCGTGAAGACCTCCGATTGTAATGACTTTATCTCCCTTTTTCAAAGCTTGAAGCATCGTTTGACGTTGCTTTTGTTTTTTCTGATTCGGGCGAATCAGCAAGAAATAGAAGATTACAAACATCAGAGCCAGTGGCCAGATCATTTGAAAAAGTCCGCCAGTTCCACCGGGTGTAGCAGCGGCTGTAGCAAAATGAAACATGTTAAATCCCCCTTTCGTATACTCTCCCTAAAACTTAAAATCCTTTATCATTATCATGAAGACCGTACTGCTCAAAAAATTCATCTCGGAAATCAAGCAGCCTGTCATCCATAATCGCTTGTCTGACATTACGCATCAATTGTATTAAGAAATGCAAGTTATGATACGTTGTCAGTCGGAGCCCGAAGGTTTCATCCGCTTTAATCAAATGTCGCAAGTAAGCACGTGAATAATTGCGACAGGTATAACAATCACAAGCAGGATCGAGCGGGCCAAAATCACTTGCATATTGGGCATTGCGAACGACAAGACGACCTTGGCTGGTCATCGTTGTCCCGTTGCGAGCAATTCGGGTTGGAAGTACACAATCGAACATATCCACACCACGGATAGAGCCTTCAATCAAAGCATCAGGCGAACCCACGCCCATCAAATAACGTGGCTTGTTGGTGGGAAGCAGAGGAACCGTATAATCGAGCACTTCATACATCAAATGTTTCGGTTCACCTACGCTCAGTCCACCAATAGCATACCCCGGGAAATCCATGGAAGTCAAATCCGCAGCGCTTTGCCTGCGCAGATCTTCATGCATGCCTCCCTGAACAATGGCAAACAGACCTTGATCATGAGGACGCGCGTGTGCCTCTAGACAACGCTCAGCCCAACGGCTGGTGCGTTCCAGTGACTTTTTCACATACTCATATTCAGCCGGAAACGGCGGACATTCATCGAAGGCCATCATAATATCTGAGCCAAGCGAGTTTTGAATTTCCATCGCCACTTCTGGTGAAAGAAACTTCTTATCTCCATTTAAATGAGAGCGAAAATGAACACCCTCCTCTGAAATCTTGCGCATTTCACTTAAAGAAAACACCTGGAATCCGCCGCTGTCCGTTAAAATAGGGCGATCCCAATTCATAAACTTGTGCAGTCCACCCGCTTCACGAATAATATCGTGGCCAGGACGAAGAAACAAATGGTACGTGTTACTCAAAATAATTTGAGCATCCATCGCTTTCAGTTCCTCAGGACTCATCGTTTTAACAGTCGCTTGAGTTCCCACAGGCATAAAGGTTGGTGTCTCAATAACTCCGTGAGGAGTGTGTACACGCCCGAGACGGGCTCCCGATTGCTTGCAGGTTTTGATATGTTCGTATCTTATTGCTGGTGCCATATTTTCTCTACCATCCTTAATTAATAAATGAACATTGCATCCCCGAAGCTGAAAAACCGATATTGTCGGTCAATCGCCTCCTGGTAAGCATGCATAATATTCTCCCTGCCCGCCAGTGCGCTGACCAGCATAACCAAGGTGGATTTGGGCAAATGAAAATTCGTAATCATCGCATCCACCACACGGAATTCATAGCCTGGATAAATAAAAATCTGTGTCCAGCCACTACTGGCCTCTAATACTCCATCACCAAATTTATTACCCACCGTCTCCAGCGTCCGGCAACTGGTCGTCCCCACCGCCACGACTCTTCCACCGCGCGCCTTGGTTTCATTGAGCACATCGGCTGTTTCCTGTGACAATGAATAGTATTCTTCATGCATTACATGCTCTTCAATCGTATCCACAGACATCGGTCTGAACGTCCCTAAGCCAACATGAAGTGTGATAAAGGCAACGGTAACGCCCTTCTTTTTAATCTGGTCCAGCAATTCTTCTGTAAAGTGCAGCCCTGCCGTTGGAGCCGCAGCCGAACCTTCATGCCGAGCATAAACGGTCTGATAGCGCTCGCGGTCATCCAGTTGTTCCTTGATATACGGCGGAAGCGGCATTTGGCCCAAGCGGTCCAATATCTCCTGGAAAATACCGTCATATGAAAATGACAGTACCCTGCCGCCCATATCTCCTTCTTCCTCAATTACTGCTTTCAGCTCATCACCGAAAACGATAACAGCACCCTTTTTCAGCTTTTTACCAGGTTTCACCAATGCTTCCCATCGGTCCCCTTGCAGTTGCTTAAGCAACAAAACCTCAGCCTTAGCTCCCGTGTCTTCCTTGATGCCAAACAAGCGTGCAGGAATCACTCTCGTATCGTTTAATACCAACGTATCCCCTGGTTGGAGATACTGCACAATATCCGAAAACGTATGATGGCCCACTTCACCGTTATTTTTGTTTAATGTCAGTAATCTGGAAGCGCTCCGATCAAGCAAAGGCGTCTGTGCAATTAATGTTTCAGGCAGTTCAAAATCGTAGTCGTTTACGTTCATATATTGGTCAGTCCTTAACTATATCCACATTTTTATAATAGTGTTGCAAAATTTTCTTGTAATCATACCCCTGCTCGGCCAAACCATTGGCACCCCATTGGGATAAGCCCAAACCATGACCATTTCCTTTACCTGTAAAAATAAAGCTTTGTGTTTTGTCAATGACTCGTGCATGACGATCTTCATTCATGACGATCACCCCGTTACCACTTGAAGTACTGCTGCCAGATGCGGACAGGATTTGAGTGCCTTGTGTACCACTTACATGAGAAGTAGCCCCATCAGCGCCTAATACAGTATAACTTCCGGTACTCGCAATATCAAACAGTGTGCTCGGGAGTCCGCCCATTGCTGAGCGAAACATATCCGGATACTTCACTTTCAAAGGGGATCCGTTCGCTTCAACCTCCAACACTCGCCCTGATGGACCACGTTTGGTGACATCGAGGTGATTAATAGAGGAAGGCACTGTACCCGTTACTTTTCCTTGCAGGGATTTAGCAAGCTGAGCTGACGTAAAGGGCCCCCTCACCCATGCATAGTCTCCGGACTGAGGCACCTTTTCTAATACAATGATCTCTTCACCCGGCTGCGCCTTGGCTATTGGTGTAACCGTCGATTGAATTTGGGGAATAGGACGCACATTTGTATTTTCCGCAGTGACGGTGATTTTGTCTAACCCCGCTTCTGTGACACCCTCCAGTTCCTTAGCATTATCCTCACGAATATACCCTGTCTTGCCACTGGAGAGAAGTACATGATACCATTCCTGTGCTCCTTTTTGCGCCGAAGTATCCCCCGAGCTGTCTACGCTAGCAAAGGCTTCGCCACCACTGTTCCACACCTCAGAAGCATCTGCTGTCACACCGCCCGCATTAGATGAAAATACAGCTTCGACCACTTTGCCGCCACTTTTAATGACTTCACCAGCTGTTGCATCTACAGCCTCATTGACATTGGCATGTTCCGAGCTCTTCCCGTTGTAAGCCTGGCTTAACGTGCCATCTACCACATTGCCGATCTGAAACCGATTGCCTTGGGCAAGCGCATAGCTACGAGCCGCTACCGCTTGAGCCTTGAGCGCTTCATCTGGCCATGAGGAATAGACCTCTGCTCCTACCACGGAATACAAATACTGCTCCAAAGGGACTTCGTTCACAAGCGCCAGCTGGCCTGACGTCATGCCAACCTCCATCTCGCCACGATATGTACGCTGTGATCTTTCCATCACTTGTACTCCATTATTACCGCCGTTGACAATTACCTTGCTATTATCAGAACCACTTAGCATGTAATGAGACATCACCTGCGAGCCGGTCGTGACTCCTGCTTCCTGTCTTATAATGAGGCCGGCTTGAGTAGCATTAACTTTAGACAACGTGAGTCTCGGTTGCTTGCTCTCCAACTCAGTTTTCAAAGCCAACAGCTTGCTGTCATTACTTTCTTCTCCAACCCACACAGCATACTGACCTCTTGATTGAATCACAGTAAAAGCATCAAAGCCCGCCGCAGCAATTGTCGTTCGAACGAGATTAGCTTCCTGCTCGCTTCCGTAGCTTCCAGTGGACCAATGCTTGTTTCCCTTCACCTCGGCCTGCGCTCCGGTTGCCGAGGAAATCCGCTGTACAGCAGCCTGCGCAGACTGTTCACTAGCATATATTCCCGCGTACACTTGATACACAGAGCTACCATTTTTTGAACCGATAAAAACCGTAGGTTTATCATTAGTCTTTTGCAGGGCTTGCGCCGCTTTTATCGCCGCTGCTTCATTTCCTTCAAGTACCTTCACCCGATAGCTGTCTACACTAAAACGAGCTGTACTGTCTGGCAGTCCCATCCAAGTTTGAAAGCTGCCTCCACTGTTCTGTCCAACACTCAGACCTCCTGATGATTTCAAGGTTACAGCGGGGACTGTCGCTTTATATTTGCTACCTAGATCCGCAAAAATCACTACACGAATATCCTCTTGGGCAGCGGCAGCGTGAACGCCTGAAGACCAAGGTATGCACACTGTAGCTAATACCATAATCGCTGCTGCTCGTTTGGCCCGGCCCATCCATGCACCGAAAATACTTTCTCGGTTAAATGCTTTTCCACTCATTTCTGGCTCCCCCAATCTAGCTGCCTAGCACTTATATTTGCGTAATTTATCGGGCTCTCGATCCTTGTCTGTCCCTTTAAATACATCGGCGGAATAAACCAAAATATAAACCCGCCAAAATCTTACTTATACTCTCATTCCCTCAGTCATCCGTCAGCCGATATCGTATTCACCATACTGCATGTAACCATGCAATAATTTTTTAAAAAAAGTGCATCATGTTTCCTAATCACCGTGGATCCGTTGGCATGGGGATTCCAAGGTGGGCATATGCCGCCGGAGTCACTGTTCGTCCCCGAGGTGTTCTTTGTAAAAGACCAATTTGTAACAAATAGGGTTCATACACGTCCTCAATAGTCTGACTCTCTTCACCAATGGTTGCAGCAATTGTGTCCAATCCTACAGGCCCACCCCGGAAAGAATGAATCATGGCCTTAAGCATTTTATGATCAATTTCATCCAGCCCGAGTGGATCTATTTGAAGTCTCTTTAGCGCCTCTGCAGCTAACTCAGAATGAATAATACCGTCTCCGGCAACCTGGGCAAAATCACGCACCCTTTTTAACAGCCGGTTAGCAATACGCGGGGTCCCCCGTGAACGCAATGCGATTTCCTCCGCCGCATCCCCAACAATCTCAATCTCCATAATATCCGCATTTCTGGACACGATGTAAGCCAGCTCGTCTGTCGTATAAAACTCTAATCGACTAATAACACCAAACCGGTCACGCAATGGCGCAGAGAGCAGTCCAGCACGCGTAGTGGCCCCTATAAGGGTAAAGGGTGGCAAATCCAGGCGGACCGAACGCGCACTCGGGCCTTTACCAATCATAATGTCCAGCGCAAAATCCTCCATCGCCGGATACATGACTTCTTCCACCGTACGATGAAGGCGATGAATCTCATCAATGAACAAAACATCACCCTCTTGAAGATTGGTCAGCAATGCTGCCAAATCTCCCGGTCTTTCAATTGCAGGACCTGAAGTCGTACGAAGATTAACCCCCAACTCATTGGCGATAATGTTAGCAAGAGTAGTTTTACCCAACCCAGGCGGTCCGTACAACAGTACATGATCCAACGCTTCTTTACGCATTTTGGCCGCTTCAATATATACTTTCAGATTTTCCTTAACCTGATTTTGCCCGATATATTCATTTAGATAACGGGGGCGAAGGCTTAGCTCCGCCGTCTGGTCTTCCATCATCAAATTGGCGGAAATAATCCGGTCATCCATATTCCATCGCTCCTCTTTTCACCAGACACTTGTTAACGGACATCCGCGTCCTATCCGGCAAACAACAGTTGCAAAGCCCGCTTCATCAAAATATCGGCAGATTCATCAGGTTTTGCATCTTTCTTCATTCTGCTCCATACCTTATCCAACTCAGTATCAGTATAACCGAGGGCCTTGAGCGCCTCACGGGCCTCGCCCCAATATGAACCTTCGCCTTCTTCTACGACAGGCTCAGCAAACAATCCGGTTGCCATCCCTAACGAGCCAATACCGTCCAGCTTGTCTTTCAAATCCAGAATCATACGTTGTGCCGTCTTTTTACCGATCCCCGGTAACTTGGTGAGAAATGTGATATTCTCCTGATAAATCGCCGTTACCACATGAGCAGGCGTACCGCCTCCTAAAATACCAAGCGCAACACGCGGTCCAATACCAGATACATCAATCAGTTTACGGAATAGCTGCTGCTCCTCACGGGTCGCAAAACCGAACAGTAAAATAGCATCTTCCCTTACATGATGGTGAATATAAATAACCACTGAACCTTCAGTTTTGGCGAACGCGTAAGGATTCGGACAAAATACCCGGTACCCTACACCCTGTACATCTAAAACGACATATTCATTTTCCAAATGGGCCACAGAACCACGCAAGAAATCTATCATTTTCGCAATACCTCATTTAATTTTGAATTTAGTCCATAGGAGTGCGCATGACAAATAGCCACCGCCAAAGCATCCGCTACATCGTCCGGTTTCGGCACAGTTTGAAGCTTTAGAAACATTCTAACCATTTCTTGTACCTGTTTCTTCTCAGCCTTACCATACCCTACAATAGCCTGCTTTACCTGCATCGGCGTGTATTCACCTATAGGCAAATTACGTTGTTTTGCAGCCAGCACCAGCACCCCACGTGCCTGACTTACAGACATAGCGGTTGTAACGTTGCGATTAAAAAAGAGCTTTTCCAGTGCTACCGCATCAGGCTTATATTTATCTATTAATTGCAACATGCCTTCATACACATGAAGCAGCCTTTCTTCTTCCGGTGTATGAGCCTCCGTCTGGATGCAGCCATACTGCACAGGCACCACTTTACTGCCAATCTTGTCTACAAACCCGAAGCCCACAATAGCAATACCCGGATCAATTCCTAGAAAACGCAAAAAAATCTCTCCCCTATCGCTCAATCATGGCGTAACTAATCAATAGCCAGCGTTATCCTGAATATACTCACGGTCAAATACCATATAAAGCGAACATATGTGTCGTTCTTTTCATTATAACAAAACTTTGTATCTAATAGAGGAAAAAATTTAAACATGAGTAAAAACATAAAAAGAGACGCTTCAAGCCTTACCTCATGGGCAAAGCCTAACGTCTCGCAGTTGTAATCAATAGTGCTGTTTTAATACCCTCTGTGTTCGCTCCACGGCAAAGTCACTAAAAGTGGAAATTACACTGTTATACTCATTTATATCCTGTACACGGATTCCCTGCTGAAGTTGTTTATACACCCCTTCTGGCAAGGCCGTCTCCATGGAACCCACATCCAATTGAAAAAAAGTGCGAATTACTTTTTCTCTTTTAGGCAGCCCTTCATACAATGTAAGCTGGCCGTCAGTGCTCAAACCCATGTATCCACGCTCTTTGCATGACTCTGACAAGTCTTCCACCCTGCGTTCCAGCCACACCTCTCCTTTGGTATTAAGTCGTCCCTTCCAATCGGGATGTTGCTTCAGTAAGGTCTCTAGCTGCTGTGAACTTAGCGTTCCCAAGGAAAGTGTTTCCGTACCACATACGTAGGTGGTTAACAGACGGGTCTTCCTGCTTATACCGGAAGCACGAATACTTTGTAATAGTTGCATATGTGAGGAGTGATCTTCAGTTGGACCCAGATGTGAAGCCTCCTCCATGCCCTCCTCTGCCATGACGGTAGTAGCGAGTGGCTGTGACAACATAGCCTGCATATAATTCGATAACAGAATACCCAACCCTGCCAGCAAACAAGCCGCGCCCAAAATGCTACAGGCCCACACTGTTCTTCTCCACTGTTTCCAGCGCCGTTTCATCTGTTTTTTCCAACTTAATCGCTTCACAGTAATCCCTTCCGTCCCACTTTTTGTGTTAGTGTGACCTGGCGATTACTGATTTATACAAAAAGATAATTAATATAACAAAAAAGCCGCTGCTTCCAGCGACTTTCCTTTTGAATCGGGATGACACGATTTGAACATGCGACCCCCTGGTCCCAAACCAGGTGCTCTACCAAGCTGAGCTACATCCCGAAATACATGCCGGTGAGAGGACTCGAACCTCCACGGTTTCCCTCACGATTTTGAGTCGCGCGCGTCTGCCAATTCCGCCACACCGGCTTATGAAGTTAATGGCGCGCCCTGAGAGATTCGAACTCCCGGCCTTTTGATTCGTAGTCAAACGCTCTATCCAGCTGAGCTAAGGGCGCAAATATGGAGCGGACGACGGGAATCGAACCCGCGACCCTCGCCTTGGCAAGGCGATGCTCTACCGCTGAGCCACGTCCGCAATATCATTATATCCATGACATATAAGTGCATGAATGGTGAGCCATGAAGGACTCGAACCTTCGACACCCTGATTAAAAGTCAGGTGCTCTACCAACTGAGCTAATGGCTCCCAACAGGGTAACATAACTTTGTGAAAATGGCGGAACTGACGGGATTCGAACCCGCGATCTCCTGCGTGACAGGCAGGCATGTTAGGCCTCTACACCACAGTTCCATAGCAGTTTACATTCAAAAGTTAATTGGTTGCGGGGGCAGGATTTGAACCTGCGACCTTCGGGTTATGAGCCCGACGAGCTACCGAACTGCTCCACCCCGCGATAATATTAGGGACTGCTATTTAAATAAATGGTGGAGGCTGAGGGGCTCGAACCCCCGACCCTCTGCTTGTAAGGCAGATGCTCTCCCAGCTGAGCTAAGCCTCCATACTACTTATGACCCGTAGGGGATTCGAACCCCTGTTACCTCCGTGAAAGGGAGGTGTCTTAACCCCTTGACCAACGGGCCATACAATAAAATAATTATGGCGGAGAGAGAGGGATTCGAACCCTCGAGACGCTTTTGGCGCCTACACGATTTCCAATCGTGCTCCTTCGGCCAACTCGGACACCTCTCCATATGGCTCCCCGAACAGGACTCGAACCTGTGACAACTCGATTAACAGTCGAGTGCTCTACCAACTGAGCTATCAGGGAATAATAATCATAAAGCTCTGCTTGGCGACGTCCTACTCTCCCAGGACCCTGCGGTCCAAGTACCATCGGCGCTGGAGGGCTTAACGGTCGTGTTCGGGATGGGTACGTGTGGAACCCCTCCGCTATCGCCACCAAACATGAATTTGCTACGCAAATTCTTCCGTACGGCTATTCAGTTCATCACTTATCGTGTGAATGAATAGCCATGCGCTTGTTGTATGTCACTTGTACATACCTTCAAGGTTACACCCTGAAAACTGGATCCGAAACTTATTGCGTTTTATCTTAGGATAAGCCCTCGACCGATTAGTATTGGTCAGCTCCATGCATTACTGCACTTCCACCCCCAACCTATCTACCTCGTCGTCTTCAAGGGGTCTTACATACTGGGAAATCTCATCTTGAGGGGGGCTTCACGCTTAGATGCTTTCAGCGCTTATCCCTTCCGTACATAGCTACCCAGCGGTGCTCCTGGCGGAACAACTGGTACACCAGCGGTACGTCCATCCCGGTCCTCTCGTACTAAGGACAGCTCCTCTCAAATTTCCTACGCCCACGACAGATAGGGACCGAACTGTCTCACGACGTTCTGAACCCAGCTCGCGTACCGCTTTAATGGGCGAACAGCCCAACCCTTGGGACCTACTTCAGCCCCAGGATGCGATGAGCCGACATCGAGGTGCCAAACCTCCCCGTCGATGTGGACTCTTGGGGGAGATAAGCCTGTTATCCCCAGGGTAGCTTTTATCCGTTGAGCGATGGCCCTTCCATGCGGTACCACCGGATCACTAAGCCCGACTTTCGTCCCTGCTCGACTTGTAGGTCTCGCAGTCAAGCTCCCTTCTGCCTTTGCACTCTTCGAATGATTTCCAACCATTCTGAGGGAACCTTGGGGCGCCTCCGTTACTCTTTAGGAGGCGACCGCCCCAGTCAAACTGCCCACCTGACACTGTCCTCGCACCGGATTACGGTACCAAGTTAGAACCTAGATACGATCAGGGTGGTATCCCAAGGATGCCTCCCCTCAAGCTGGCGCTCAAGGCTCAACGGCTCCCACCTATCCTGTACAGATCGTACCCAAATTCAATATCAAGCTGCAGTAAAGCTCCATGGGGTCTTTCCGTCTTGTCGCGGGTAACCTGCATCTTCACAGGTATTAAAATTTCACCGGATCTCTCGTTGAGACAGCGCCCAAGTCGTTACGCCATTCGTGCGGGTCAGAATTTACCTGACAAGGAATTTCGCTACCTTAGGACCGTTATAGTTACGGCCGCCGTTTACTGGGGCTTCGGTTCATAGCTTCGCCCCGAAGGGCTTACCACTCCCCTTAACCTTCCAGCACCGGGCAGGCGTCAGCCCGTATACTTCGCCTTGCGGCTTCGCACAGACCTGTGTTTTTGCTAAACAGTCGCTTGGGCCTTTTCACTGCGGCCCCCTCGGGCTATTCACCCTACCGAGGCACCCCTTCTCCCGAAGTTACGGGGTCATTTTGCCGAGTTCCTTAACGAGAGTTCTTCCGCGCGCCTTAGAATTCTCTTCTCGCCTACCTGTGTCGGTTTGCGGTACGGGCACCTTCTCCTGGCTAGAGGCTTTTCTTGGCAGTCTGAGATCATGACCTTCGCTACTATAATTTTCGCTCCCCATCACAGCCCAGCCTTAACGATGTGCGGATTTGCCTACACACCAGCCTCACTGCTTAGACGGACATCCATCAGTCCGCGTCACTACCCTACTGCGTCACCCCATCGCTCATAGCGGATTACGGTGGTACAGGAATTTCGACCTGTTGTCCTTCGACTACGCCTATCGGCCTCGCCTTAGGTCCCGACTTACCCTGAGCGGACGAACCTTCCTCAGGAACCCTTAGGCTTTCGGCGGATCTGATTCTCACAGATCTTTTCGTTACTCATACCGGCATTCTCACTTGAATGCAGTCCAGCGCTCCTTACGGTACACCTTCAACCCGCATTCAACGCTCCCCTACCCCTGATGCAAAGCATCAAGCCATAGCTTCGGTGGTGTGTTTAGCCCCGTTACATTTTCGGCGCAGAGTCACTCGACCAGTGAGCTATTACGCACTCTTTCAATGGTGGCTGCTTCTAAGCCAACATCCTGGTTGTCTGTGCAACTCCACATCCTTTCCCACTTAACACACACTTGGGGACCTTAGCTGATGATCTGGGCTGTTTCCCTTTCGACAATGGATCTTAGCACTCACTGTCTGACTCCCGGAACTAAATCTATGGCATTCGGAGTTTGACTGAGCTTGGTAACCCTTGCGGGCCCCGCACCCAATCAGTGCTCTACCTCCACGATTCTTTTTTCCGAGGCTAGCCCTAAAGCTATTTCGGGGAGAACCAGCTATCTCCGGGTTCGATTGGAATTTCTCCGCTACCCCCACCTCATCCCCGCATTTTTCAACATGCGTGGGTTCGGGCCTCCAGTGCGTGTTACCGCACCTTCACCCTGGACAGGGGTAGATCACCCGGTTTCGGGTCTACGTCCACGTACTCATTCGCCCTATTCAGACTCGCTTTCGCTGCGGCTTCAGCTCTTCACCTTAACCTTGCACGTGAACGTAACTCGCCGGTTCATTCTACAAAAGGCACGCCATCACCCATAAATAGGGCTCTGACTTCTTGTAAGCACACGGTTTCAGGATCTATTTCACTCCCCTTCCGGGGTGCTTTTCACCTTTCCCTCACGGTACTGCTTCACTATCGGTCGCCAGGGAGTATTTAGCCTTGGCAGATGGTCCTGCCGGATTCATACGGGGTTTCACGTGCCCCGCACTACTCGGGATCCGTCTCGGAGAGAACAAGTTTTGAATTACAGGGCTTTTACCTTCTCTGGCGGGCCTTTCCAGACCTCTTCATCTAACCGGTTCCTTTGTAACTCCATGTGAGACGTCCCACAACCCCAAGGAGCAAGCTCCTTGGTTTGGGCTAATCCGCGTTCGCTCGCCGCTACTGACGGAATCACTATTGTTTTCTCTTCCTCAGGGTACTTAGATGTTTCAGTTCCCCTGGTCTGCCTCTATTCTGCCTATGTATTCAGCAGAAAGTGACTGTCGATGAAGACAGCCGGGTTTCCCCATTCGGACATCCCCGGATCAAAGCTTGCTTACAGCTCCCCGAGGCCTTATCGTTGTTCGCCACGTCCTTCGTCGGCTCCTGGCGCCTAGGCATCCTCCGTGTGCTCTTTGTAGCTTAACCTTGACTTTTCTTTGATAAAAGAAAATGTCGATGTTCGATAAAGAATGATTTTTGCCAAAGGCAAAAGATCTTTCCTTACCTGCTACCTTTATTTCACTTGTTTACACAAGATCAGCTTAAAGGAATATTCTAAAACGCAATTTCGTTTCGGTATCCAGTTTTCAAGGTGCAATTCGCTTCATCGAAGCGAAACCCGATGAATATTTCGGTTCCACACGGATGTGTGAATGAAGTATTCGTCGAAGCTTGAGAGTTTGAACTCTCAAAACTGAGCAACGAGTGAGTAAGTTCAGGATATTCATTTCATTCACACGAATGTGATGAACCGAATTGAATATCCGGTCGCAGGTACGTTATACCTGCTAATTTGAATGTTTCCATCGCAGGAAACGATTCTCCATAGAAAGGAGGTGATCCAGCCGCACCTTCCGATACGGCTACCTTGTTACGACTTCACCCCAATCATCTACCCCACCTTCGGCGGCTGGCTCCCTTGCGGGTTACCCCACCGACTTCGGGTGTTGTAAACTCTCGTGGTGTGACGGGCGGTGTGTACAAGACCCGGGAACGTATTCACCGCGGCATGCTGATCCGCGATTACTAGCAATTCCGACTTCATGTAGGCGAGTTGCAGCCTACAATCCGAACTGAGACCGGCTTTTCTAGGATTGGCTCCACCTCGCGGCTTCGCTTCCCGTTGTACCGGCCATTGTAGTACGTGTGTAGCCCAGGTCATAAGGGGCATGATGATTTGACGTCATCCCCACCTTCCTCCGGTTTGTCACCGGCAGTCTGCTTAGAGTGCCCAGCTTGACCTGCTGGCAACTAAGCATAAGGGTTGCGCTCGTTGCGGGACTTAACCCAACATCTCACGACACGAGCTGACGACAACCATGCACCACCTGTCTCCTCTGTCCCGAAGGAAAGGTCTATCTCTAGACCGGTCAGAGGGATGTCAAGACCTGGTAAGGTTCTTCGCGTTGCTTCGAATTAAACCACATACTCCACTGCTTGTGCGGGTCCCCGTCAATTCCTTTGAGTTTCAGTCTTGCGACCGTACTCCCCAGGCGGAATGCTTAATGTGTTAACTTCGGCACCAAGGGTATCGAAACCCCTAACACCTAGCATTCATCGTTTACGGCGTGGACTACCAGGGTATCTAATCCTGTTTGCTCCCCACGCTTTCGCGCCTCAGCGTCAGTTACAGCCCAGAGAGTCGCCTTCGCCACTGGTGTTCCTCCACATCTCTACGCATTTCACCGCTACACGTGGAATTCCACTCTCCTCTTCTGCACTCAAGCTCCCCAGTTTCCAGTGCGACCCGAAGTTGAGCCTCGGGATTAAACACCAGACTTAAAGAGCCGCCTGCGCGCGCTTTACGCCCAATAATTCCGGACAACGCTTGCCCCCTACGTATTACCGCGGCTGCTGGCACGTAGTTAGCCGGGGCTTTCTTCTCAGGTACCGTCACTCTTGTAGCAGTTACTCTACAAGACGTTCTTCCCTGGCAACAGAGCTTTACGATCCGAAAACCTTCATCACTCACGCGGCGTTGCTCCGTCAGGCTTTCGCCCATTGCGGAAGATTCCCTACTGCTGCCTCCCGTAGGAGTCTGGGCCGTGTCTCAGTCCCAGTGTGGCCGATCACCCTCTCAGGTCGGCTACGCATCGTCGCCTTGGTAGGCCTTTACCCCACCAACTAGCTAATGCGCCGCAGGCCCATCCACAAGTGACAGATTGCTCCGTCTTTCCTCCTTCGCCCATGCAGGAAAAGGATGTATCGGGTATTAGCTACCGTTTCCGGTAGTTATCCCTGTCTTGTGGGCAGGTTGCCTACGTGTTACTCACCCGTCCGCCGCTAGGTTAGTTAGAAGCAAGCTTCTAACTAACCTCGCTCGACTTGCATGTATTAGGCACGCCGCCAGCGTTCGTCCTGAGCCAGGATCAAACTCTCCATTAAAGACCAACCGAAGCTGGTTTATAGAAAGAGCGATAAGCTCATTTTGAAACTGACGAGATAAAAAATATCTCTTGTTTGCTTCCATTTTATACAGCCTGATGGCATGTACCAAAATCTCAGCGTTGGATTTCGCAAGCAAAATCCGCACTCACTCGTTGTTCAGTTTTCAAAGATCAAACCTACATCATATCTCACTTTGTTTCACCACCGCATCTCAGCGGCGACTTAAATAATATATCATGTTTTACGCGTCTTTGCAACACTTTTTTTTAAGAGAATTTTATAATCAACTCTGCTTTGTTTTCGTATTGCTAACTATCTTGTAAAAGACAGCTATAAGAATATACCACATATATAAGCTTAGTAGCAACACCTTTTTTTAAAAATTATTTTCTCATCTTTAAAATCACTGCATTTAAATAAAGAGACCATTATTCCCTCAAGCAGAATAACAGTCTCTTTAACATTCATTTCTTTCTCTTAATGACTAATAAAGCCGGGGCACTACTAGGAGTCTCTCTTCTTTTACTTTTTACTTTTAGCCACGTCAGTCCCTAATCCATGGATTTTTACGCGAACGAGCACTAAAGGATGAGGAACGAGTTTCTCCTCCAGTTGAATTACGGGATTTTTGCTTCTTATTAGTAGCATTTTTACTGGAAACCTTGACTTTGGACGTCTCTTCTTTGGATGTGCTGCCAGAGCTGTCTTTTGATTTACCTTTACTCACGCTACGATCCTTTGTTTTAGAAGAAGAATCAATTTCATTTTGGGATGCTATAGTCAGATTGTTACCTACCTCCTGCGTTCCTGGAATTGCTGGTGCCGACTGGACGTTCTCTTCCCGGCATCCACAGTCTGGCATAAACATATAGGGTGTTGTATATCCCTCTAATGGATACATAGGTGCATTCCCATGCGCAAACGGATGATAAGGGGAATTCGCAGATTGTTGCCCTTGTAGTTGGCTATAGTCGGATACGTGTCCAGCCGCAGGCAAACCATATGGAGGTCCTCCCCATGCCTGGCTCCATTGACTGCTCTGGACTGTACTCTCTGAATACTGCGGCGGATGCCCTTGATGGATAAATGGAGGATAGACAGGATAGGATGCATTTTCAGACGCTTCATGGCTCGGATAATATCCGGGGGCGCAGCAATCTGAATAGGCAGGATAAGGTGTTGGATAGGCATTTATAATTGGTGTCTGCACAGGCCCCCAGCACCATGGATGCTCACAGTCATGATGATAGCCCTGATCAGAAACTACAGTAGGAGAGGCATATTCTGCTAAGGAGGTATTTATAGGCGCTTGAGGAGACCCAATCCCCGGATACCACGAGTTCGGCATTGCATTTATTTGTGGGCTGTAATCAGATGTCGGCTGTTGTATCGACCACTCGGAATTTACCATCGGCTCCGATTTTGTGCAGCCGCAAAACTTTTCAGCTACAGGTTGCTTCACAACAGTTGTAGGAAGCTGTGGCTTAGATGCAATCGGTTGGGTAACTATAGGTTGCATTTGAGGTGGAGCAGGTGGTGTAACTATGGGCTGCATTTGAGGTGGAGCGGGATTTACGGGTGCCATAGGAACTTCAGGCAGTTTTAATTCAGGAAGCTTAGGAGGATTCACTGTTTCTTTCGGCTGTGTCATCTCCTCTTTAGGGCTAGGCATATTCTCCGGCTCAGGCTGTGTCATCTCTGCCTTGGGCTGGGTAAGTTCTTGCTTAGTGGGGGATTCAGGTTTAGGCTGTGTCATCTCTTCTTTGACTGCGGTATTTTTTTTATTCTCAGTAAAATCAGAATTCTCTTCTTTGTAGTGTGGAATATTAACTGTTTCTCCAACCAGTAGTGCGTTCGGGTTTTTAAGCTGGGAATTGGCATCAATAATTAGCTTGAGCGGTACATTCCACGCCTTAGACAACTTCCACAATGAGTCTCCTTGCTTAACCTTGTGTTGATATACCGTTGACGGCTGTGTTTCCATCGTGACAGGCTCTGTCGGAATTTTAATTTTCTCTCCGATGCTCAACTGATTAGGGTCTGCCAATTGGGGATTGGCGGCAATAACTTTCTCCAGCGTCACATTATACTTCTGTGCCAGCAAGTACAGAGTGTCACCTTTTTTGACGATGTGTATTTTCACAGGTCACAAACCTCCTAGACTTTCGTTCGGGCGGGATAAACGCCCGGCTTCTGTTATTACATCCTATGCACCTCCCGGGCGAATGACCCCATACAAACAAAAAAATCCTTTTAACTGAATACTCTCGCGAGCATTCAATTAAAAGGATTCGGTTTTATTTTAGTCCTGCCACACTTTGTAGCCATCCTGATCCACGATCTTCCGGAACTCAGCCAGGAGCTCCAAAGTTACTGGGCCAGCAACGCCAGAGCCGATCGTACGACCATCCACTTCATAAGCTGCAATAACTTCTGCCGCAGTTCCTGTAAAAAACACCTCGTCCGCAACATATACATCATGCAGTGTAAAAGGTTGTTCCTTAAGGGAGTACCCAAGCTTAGCACACAAATCGATAATAGCATTACGAGTGATCCCTTCAAGCGCCCCCAAATAGCAAGGAGGTGTATACAACACTCCGTTTTTGACAATGAAAATGTTGTCTGCAGAGCCCTCCGTCACATACCCTTGGGAATTGAGCATAATAGCCTCACCTACACCAGCATAGTTAGACTGGATCTTCACGAGGATATTGTTGAGATAGTTCAATGATTTAATCTTCGGATTCAAAGCATCCGGGATGTTGCGACGCTGAGAGACAGAAATTGTCTTCAGGCCAGTCAAGTAAGCTTCTTCCGGGTAAATGGCGAGCTGCTCCACGATAATGATGACACTCGCCTTCGCACAACGAAGAGGATCTAAACCTAGATTTCCTGCACCTCGGGATACAATCAGACGGATATATCCGTTACGCATTTCGTTAAGACGAATCGTTTCAGCCATTGCTTCCAACATTTCATCAGGAGACAACGGAATGTTTAACTGAATGGATTTCGCAGAATCATACAGACGCTCCAAGTGCTCCTTACATTTAAAAATATTCCCGTTATAGATACGAATGCCCTCAAATATACCGTCTCCGTACAAGAATCCATGATCATATACGGAAACCTTTGCGTTTTCCTTAGTCACATGCTGCCCATCCAGATAGATCCATTGTTCTGCCATTAAAACCACACCTCCGATTAATGTTCCTTTAAAATAGGTTCGATCGCTGCTTCAACATACTTGTAGCTTGGATAAGAGCCAAGAACACGTACATGGCACCCCAAAGCCTCGATCTCTGCAAAGGCTGCCGGAAGTAGCACGGAATGCAGAGATTCCAAAACTTCAATGTAAAAATAGTAATTCCCCAATTGCTTTTTGGTCGGACGCGATTCAATACGGGACAGATTTAACCTGCGCCATGCAAATGCGGATAAAACCTGATGCAGCGCTCCCGGGAAATCCTGCGGCGGCGTGACCAAAATACTGGTTCGCTGACCTTCAGGCGTACCCGGGAGACTTATAGGTTGATGACCGATCAAGACAAAGCGGGTAAAGTTGTTATCGTGATCCGTCACTTTGCTGGCCAAAATATCCAATCCGTGTTTGGCAGCCGCAAGCTTGGTTCCGAGAGCGGTCCAGCCTTTACCGGGGTTATGTTTAACAATTTCGACAGCTTCCGCCGTACTTCCTGCACTCTCCAACTCGGCCTGAGGAGCGGAAGCCTGTATGAATTCTTTACACTGGGGAAGCGCCACAGGATGAGACATAATTTTGACCACTTTGCTCAAATCTAGCTTGTCCAAATCCTTCGTAAATTCACTGCGATGACCAATAAGATTTTGAATTGAAGGATATACCCATTCCGCCTGCATTTGAATGTCTACTTCATGTACAAGCCAATCCATATGCAAACTTACAGAGCCATCAATCGTATTTTCAATGGGAATTACACTATAGTCTGCCTGACCCTTGTCTACTGCCTGAAATACGTCCGCGATATGTTTGTAAAAAAGTAATTCATGGGACGTATCTCCTAACAAATACTTAATCGCTTCATGAGAAACAGTCCCCTCAGGAAGAAGTGCAATTCGTTTCATATCGTAAGTTCCCCTTTAATCATATCCATAAAAGGGAGAGTATTCCCTTCTGTATATACTTTAACTCCTTCATCCTCAGGGCGCAATTTTAAAACAGAAGCAGTGATCCCCTCTTTGTTCATGGTATCCGTTAAATACTGCTCCAGCTCTGCTTTCCGATTTTCCCGCCGATCTGTCAATGCCAGCAACGTTGGTCCAGCCCCACTTAGAGCCACACCCAAAGCACCATAATGGTGCGCATCCTGCAAGATCTCTGCCATACCTGGCACAAGTGCCGCGCGGTAAGGCTGATGAAGCTGATCACGCATCGCTTCAGCGATTAAGTCGGTTCGCCCTGATGCCAATGCTGCTACCAGCATGGAAGCATGACTTATATTATATACAGCATCCTTCAATGATACTTGTGCGGGTAGAACCTCTCTGGCTTTCGACGTGGACAGCTGAAAATCTGGAATAACTACCATAACCTCCAGATTGGTATCCGGTTCAAGTCGTAAATGCCTAGCACGCTCACCGTCCCACATCGCTGTAATAATACCGCCAAACAGAGAAGCTCCAACATTATCCGGATGTTTTTCAATGGCGCTTGCCATATCGAACAACTTGGAATCCGGCAGAGGCGAGCCAATCAACGTATTTGCAGCGACCAAGGCGCCCACAATGGCGGAAGCACTGCTGCCCAAACCACGAGTGAGTGGAATATCTGAGTACATCGAAATATCGAGCTCAGGAACTGATACACCCGTTTCCCGAAAAACCATTTGTGCTACCTTGAAAATCAGATTAGTTTTATCTTGGGGAACACCATTCATTTCATCTCCGTATAAATGAAAAGCCGTCTGTTCGGCCTCCTTCATTTCAATCCATGCATATAAGGACAACGCCATGCCCAATGTATCAAAGCCCGGACCCAAGTTGGCCGTACTCGCGGGCACACGCACTCTTGCTGTTTTTAAAACGGTCATACAGACAATTCCTCCTGCTTTTATTGACTATCCCTCTACTCGATATACGCTCTTGATGCGACGGATGACGTCCAAAGTTTCAAAATGCTCCAAAACCTTTTTCATACTTGCTTTACTGGCTAAATGAGTCACGATAATAATTTCAGCATCGGGGTTAACCTCATTCGGTTGCTGCACAACAGATGCCAGACTGACATCAAATTCAGCAAATACTTGCGTAATCCGTGCCAACACCCCTGCTTTATCATCCACATGCAGAAGCACGAAGTTTTTGAAATACACATCTTCGTCGTTACTAATTTTTTTAGGGTTGTAAGGAACGATGGCTTTAAGCCCATTGACACCAAGTTTGAGATTTTTCACTACAGCAACTAAATCGGCTACAACTGATGTTGCCGTCGGCATTTCACCTGCACCCGCACCATAAAACATGGTTTCACCCACTGCTTCACCATGCACATACACCGCGTTGAATACCCCGTTCACCGAAGCCAATGGATGTTGCTTGCGTACCATGGTCGGCTGAACGTTAATCGTAAATTCATCACCCTGGCGCTCTGCAATGCCTAGCAATTTCATTTCATATCCTAGTTTTTTAGCAAAAGCAATATCTTCACTGGTTACCTTTGAAATGCCGCTGACACTTACATCCTTGAGCTCTACATTAGAGCGGAAACCCAGCGTGCCGAGAATTGCCATTTTACGGGCTGCATCCAGTCCTTCCACATCTGAGGTCGGATCGGATTCAGCATACCCAAGCTCCTGTGCTTCCTTGAGAACTTCCTCGTACGAGGCCCCTTCCTGACTCATTTTGGTTAAAATAAAGTTTGTCGTACCGTTCACAATCCCCATAATGCGGGTAATGCGGTCGGAGGAGAAACCTTCAATTAGTGTACGAATGATCGGGATACCACCCGCTACACTCGCTTCATAAAAAATATCACACTGCTTTTCCTGCGCCTTTGCTAATACTTCAGAACCGTGCAAAGCCATTAAGTCCTTATTTGCCGTTACGATGTGTTTACCCCGCTCCAGCGCTTCAAGAATGTACTCCTTCGTCTGATCAACGCCGCCCATGACTTCGATAATTACATCAATTTCAGGGTCCCGAATAACTTCCCATGGGTCCTCAGTAAGTTTGCTCGTCTCCACTTCAATGGAACGATATTTTTCTATGTTTTTTACAGCTATTTTTTCAATGATGATCGGTGAACCGACTTGTCTGCTCAAGTCTTCCTGATTGCCTTCTACGATTCGAACGACCCCCGTTCCTACCGTCCCCAAACCTAACAATCCTACTTTGACCGGTTTCATCCATTCCCCTCCTGATAACTTTTATCTAATGAACTGTATTGCCTTAACCTTGCCCAATCAGGCGAACACGTTTGACTCCAGAGATATCTTCCAAGCCCTCCAGTAGAACACCCAACTCTTCACTGAGTCTGGACATTTCTACCGAGATGACTACGTTGGCTCTGCCTTGCAGTGGAATACTTTGCTGAATCGTCAGCACATTGCCTCCGAAATCTGCCACTCTGCCAAGTACCCTGGACAACATTCCGGATTGATGTTCCAAATCAATAGAGATATTAACAATTCGCTCACGCTCCAGCTGGTTAACCAAATGTATGCCATCCTTATATTTATAAAAGGCGCTTCGGCTTAGCCCAACTTGCTCGACGGCATCATGCACGGTTTTAACATCTCCTGAAGCCAGCAGCAGTTTCACCTGTATGGTCTTAACAATAGCTTCAGGCAAAATATCTTCCCGTACCAAGTAATAGCGCTCTTTCAAGAACGTCCTCTCCTCAAAGACTTATGTTTTTGTATAGAGGACATTATATCGAAACTCATGAAAATCGGCAAGCAAACAATGCAAAAAACGGCTACTGCCTTCTATAGAGTTTCCTATAGTACAGTAACCGTTCAGGTTTTAGACCTTTATTTGAAATTTAGTAGTAGCTGCTGCCTTCAACAAATTCGAACTCGAAATCAGCAATGCGTACAGATGTACCATCTTTGGCGCCACGCTTGCGTAACTCAGCATCCACACCCATGTGGCGTAACGTTCTTGCTAATTTCAAAATGGCATCATGCGAGTTCAACTGCATGCGCTTCATCATGCGCTCAATTTTAGGGCTCTGCACCACGAATGTATCGTTTTCACGTACAATTGTAAAGCCCTCGTCTTCTGCTGTATCCAGCTTAAATACCTTACGTTCATTAACTTCTGCTACTTCCTCAACAACCGGCTCGTCCGGTATTTGATCCAGCAAATCAGCAGCCCGGTAGAGCAGTTCCTTCACACCTTGACGTGTCAGTGAGGAAATAGGCATGATTTCAAGATCAGGACGTATAGAAGCAATCTGCTCTTTGAAGTGAGCCAGGTTTTCTTCAGCTTCCGGCATATCCATTTTATTGGCCGCCACAATTTGCGGACGCTCAGCCAATGCTGAATTATATTGCTTCAATTCGTCGTTAATTTTAGTCCAATCTTCAAACGGGTCACGTCCTTCGGAGCCCGCCATATCCACGACATGGATAATAATACGCGTCCGCTCAATGTGCCGCAGAAATTCATGTCCCAGCCCAATACCTTCATGAGCCCCTTCAATTAAACCAGGCAAATCCGCCATCACAAAATTACGATGATCACCCACATCCACAACACCCAAATTCGGAGTAATCGTTGTAAAGTGGTAGGCCCCAATTTTCGGTTTTGCGGAAGATACAACCGACAACAAGGTAGACTTCCCAACACTAGGAAACCCGACCAAGCCTACATCAGCCATTACTTTTAACTCAAGCGTGATATAACGTTCTTGTCCCTCTGCACCGTTCTCAGCCAACTCAGGCGCTGGATTACTCGGCGTAGCAAAACGGATGTTCCCGCGCCCTCCGCGTCCTCCTTTAGCTACGACGACTTGTTGACCATGACGTGTCATATCTGCTACTACTTCACCAGTATCATCATCTATGATGACCGTTCCCGGCGGTATACGTACGATCATGTGCTCCGCATTGGCTCCGTGTTGACTTTTGTTACGACCTTTCACTCCACGCTGGGCTTTAAAATGTCGTTGGTACCGAAAATCCATCAAGGTACGCAAACCCTCATCTACACGGAAAATTACATCTCCACCGTTCCCTCCGTCACCACCACCTGGGCCACCTTCAGGAACGTATTTCTCACGACGAAACGCAATTAATCCGTCTCCGCCGTCTCCGCCTTTAACAAAAATCTTCGCTTTATCTACAAACATGGTTACACCTTCCTTATGTCTGGCACTGCATCCGAATTTGAAACATTTCGCCCGTAGGGAGCTTCTCTGTTCGAATGCGTTCACTTCCGGGTACGGATCTGACCCGCTTAAGGATATTCAAATCCGCAGGTATGTCACTTCCTTCAAAACGGACGATAACATCATTCTGATCCATACCGAAATAAAGTGTCAATCTGCGCACTTCTCCCCAGGACGACCGGCCCCCGCCATATTGATACGCACGCACCGTTTCTATGACGGCCGAGGCAAGCGACTCGCCGTCTTCGGGAGACATGACAGCGTCTAACTTTAACTGCTCCTCAACCTGTACCGACAACTGTAAATTACCGGCGTTCACGCGAAAAGACTGTAAATAAAACACCAGTGAGGGAATACCCAACTTAGATATTTTACTGTCTTCCGCCACGCGCCCTTTTATTGTTTCCACATAAGCAACAGATTTATCATGCTTATTCATGCGAATATATCCATAAAGCACCTGCAAGTCATTCATCCAGTCATGCCGATGATGGTTAAGCATTGCAATCGCTGTACGCTCAAAAGAACGCAAAGCAGCTTTCCGCTCATACTCAACCTGTCTATTCGTATACCACATACCAAAACATGCAGCAACTACAGACCATACTGCTAATAAGATAATCGTTAATACTTCGGGATAGAGCAGTGAAAAAACCAAAGGAATCAGAATGGAACCCAACGCCAGATAAGGCGCTCTTATCCGCTGGAACATGGCTTCTCTCCGTTCTGCGATAATTAAATGGATTATTAAAGAACCTTAATCCAGTATAGCACAGACTAACTTTCCAGTTCATTACCATCATGCAAAAAAGCCTCCGACAAAAGTGCCGGAGGCTTTTCAGCGTGTCTAAGCCGCTATTAAGCTTCTACAGTAGCTGCTACTGGAGCAACGTCGATCGGGTAGATGCTCACCTTTTTGCGATCACGGCCCCAACGTTCGAACTTCACAACGCCGTCCACTTTCGCGAACAGGGTGTCGTCCTTACCGATGCCCACGTTCGTGCCCGGGTGAATTTTCGTTCCGCGTTGACGAACCAGGATGCTACCGCCGGTAACTGCTTGACCGTCAGCACGTTTCACTCCAAGACGTTTCGATTTACTGTCACGTCCGTTTTTTGTGGAACCTACACCTTTTTTCGATGCGAATAATTGAAGATCCAATGTCAATTTCAACATGATGTCTACCTCCTTCTTTGATTATTTTCTATTTGAATATACTTACCGTATGATTCAGCAATGCTTGTCAGCATAATCACCATGGACTCCAGCAACAGTTGAACCTGTGCGTTCGCATCATGATAACTTTCAGGAGAAAGATACGCGCTTAAAAAGCCGTTTTCCATTTCCGTTTCCATCTCAACGTCCGTAAGAGCTCCAATCGAATTGACAGTTCCTACTGTTACCGCCGAAACGCCAGCACATACGATATCCTCGCCAGATTTAGCGAAATTTGCATGTCCTTTAACGGAAAACCCCTGTATGCTGCCATCCTCCAGTCGTGTAATACGCACGATAATCACTTATCGCACCCTCTTACGCTTGGATTTTTTCAATCGTCACTTTCGTGTACGGTTGACGATGACCTTGCTTCACATGGTAGTTCTTTTTAGGTTTGTATTTGTATACGATGACCTTTTGACCTTGACCATGCTTCTCAACTTTAGCTGTTACAGAAGCTCCAGAAAGAAGCGGTGTACCTGCTGTCAAGCCATTGTCGCCGGACACTGCCAGAACACGATCGAACGTTACAGTTTCACCATCATTAGCTTCCAACTTCTCGATGAACAATACGTCGCCCTCTTGAACTTTGTATTGCTTACCACCTGTTTCGATAATTGCGTACATTTGCTTGCACCTCCTTATGTCTCAGACTCGCCTAATAGCAGGTGGCAGATTCCCTTAGGATACTGCACTTCAGTACCTGATTGGAGCGGTTACAGCATGTGCAGCCAATCTTACGCATCACACATACTAAATGATTGTAGCACAAGCTTTATACACATTCAACCTTTAGTTTTAAAATGATTTTGGGTTACGCATCGCTCTACACGAGCGTCTTTTCTTCACGCACTTTTTTGCGGGTCATTTCCAGCAAACCTAACCGCGTCCAACCGACAACATAAGATTTGGTCCGATCCTTCTTCAATCTTGCTTCCAGCACAGAGGATACTTCCCGACGGTTCTCCTCTTGTTCCATGTCAATAAAATCAATGATGATGATACCACCAATATCACGCACACGTACCAGGCGGGCAATCTCTTCAGCTGCTTCAATGTTAGTCCGGGTTACCGTTTCTTCCAGATTACTGCCTCCCGTAAACTTCCCGGTATTCACATCAATGACGGTTAGTGCCTCCGTATGATCAATGACAATGTATCCACCGCCCTGCAGCCATACCTTTCGCGCAAAATCGCGTTCCAGCTGCTCATGAATGCCATAAGCTTTAAAAATCGTTTCTTCTGCACCACGAAATATACTTACATGAGCTTTCGCAGGACCAATCTGTTGCAGCATGATTTCTGCATCCTTTGCTTGCTCTTCACTGTCAATAACCAGTTCATCCTGTTCAGGTGTAAACACATCCCGAATCAATCGCTGAACAATACTTAAATCCCGGTGTAATTCGCACGGAGCCGAGTGTTCACCAGCTTTACGCTGAATAGCCGCCCACTGCTTACGTAGTTGATTCAGATCATTTTCAATCGCCTCTATACTCATGTCCTCCGAAACGGTACGGATTATGAGTCCTTCCTCACTTGTGCGTAGCTGCTCTCCCATTGCTTTCAAACGGGTGCGCTCGCCCTCACGTTCGATCTTCTTGGATACGGCCACATAATCAGCACGGGGCATATATACGATCCAGCGACCCGGAAGTGAAAAATGAGTGGTGACCCTGGCTCCTTTGCTACCAACTGCCTCTTTTAATACCTGTACTACAATTTCCTGCCCCACCTTTAACACTTCAGAAATGGATGGCTTTACCTCCGGCTGCTTGTCCAAATGAGCGTGAAGTACGTCATCTACGTACAAAAAGGCATTCTTTCGCTGTCCAATGTCAACAAAGGCGGCTTGCATACCTGGTAGCACATTGACCACCCTCGCTTTGAAAAAAGAACCTAGAATCCCCCGTTTTCGCGGTAGTTCAGCCGCATATTCAACCAATCGTCCCTCTTCCAACAGCGCCATTTGGGTCATCTGCTGCTGGCATTGTACAATCATTTGCTTCATGGTTTTTCAACCTCTCTGGATACAGCCTCTTTCTTACTCATAAAACATTATTTAGGCTTGGGTTCTCCACCATCTGGCGGGCGTGTCGCAAAATAAGAGCGAATAAGGCGTTGCTCCGGCAGTACGGCTACAATTCGTCCCTGTTCATTCATAACATAAACCATATGATACCGATCTCTTCTGAAAAGACGCAAAATAGGCTCCAAATGTTTCATTGGCAGGGATACAATAGGTAAGGCAATACTTCCCTTAGCTATTTCGCGGTAAAAAAGCTCGTCCCTCCCCAGCAAAAACCGTATAAAACGGTAAGGGATATTCCGATAATCCACAATATTAGAATAAAGCAAAAAAATCCCTACCGCCAGCAGATTTAAATGCATAGGCCCATTTTGCCTTAACAACGGTGAAATACCATACATACAAAATAGCAGACTCGTTACGATACTGGCCCTAAAGGTCCACACTAATGTGCGGTGATAAGAAAAGGATAAACTAATCATTGCCTGCAATATTTTCCCACCATCAAGTGGTAAAATGGGCAGCAAATTAAACAGTGCAATAACTGCATTCCCCTGAATTATATAATTTACATAATCATACTCCGGTCCACTCACATTTTTGAACCATAAAAGGATGATGATCATGATTCCGTTTTGCAGGGGCCCCGCTAGCGCAATGACAATCTCCTTCCACGCATTGAGCTTCCCCTGATCCTCAATGACCGCAACTCCTCCAAAGGGTAACATCTGTATGGAAAGCACCCGCGCGCCTAACAACGAAGCAGCTGTCGCATGACCTAGCTCATGAATAAACACCAATGTAAATAAAGTGATGATCTCGATAAAATGTCCCGTTATTATGGAGGTCAGCATAACCAATACAAACAGTGGATGTAGTGATAAGGTCACCCCTCGGACATTAATCAAGGGCTACCACTTCCGACGGGTCAATGTAGTGATCCCCTCTCTGAACTGCCAAAAATAAAGTTGCCGCCTCGCTGCCGCTGCGACTTGCTGGCAGTACACCGATCTCATCTCCCTCCTGAACCCAGTCGTTCACTTTTAAGGTAGAGCGGGAAAGCCTCCCGTAAGTTGCTGTGATACCGCCAGTGTGTCGAACTGTAACCGAAATCCCGCTTTTGGGATGATTTAATATGTCTAATACTCGTCCTGCATCTATACTTTTAACAACGATTGGCCCGTTGTCAGTGACATTCGGCGTAATTTCTACCCCTTTCAGGCTCAGTACAAAAGGCTGTGTTATAGTGCCTTCGATCGGTGGAGAGCCCTTTCGATTTGCGGCTACCTTGTGCGTTTCATGCTCCTCGCCAAAAATCGGCAAAAAGGAAGGAGCTCCGTCAAAATAAGTTTCATACCATTGTCCGACGGCTGCAAAATCCATATCCTTATTCAAGGCATCCGCAATAAACATTCTCAAATTCACTGCATAAGGAATATCCCAACGAAACATTCCCCATACCATTCCAAATAACACCGTTGCTATGACTGATCTTCGCCAAAAGGAAGTCCAAAAAGACGGAGCACGATTCGCCCCAAAAGATTGCTGCCAGTGTTGCCGCTCATTTTTCCACTCCGTTTCTGGGTCTCTGGGCGAGTCGGCACTGACTATAGGCATCGACCTCATATCTTTATCCCCGTGCCTGTACTGATATATGCCAGAGGGATACGTCTCCGCTTTGCTTCCCGCGATTAGCTGCTGTATACGTTCTTCTCTGCGCTGCTTGATTCCGGAATTTTTATTCATCCTGTTCAGCCCCCTCAGCGAGGTATGTTTGATACATCTTATGAGGACGGGCTTCAACTTATGTTGTCCCGCTCGGGAATAAGTACCTAAAAATCAAAAAAAAACCGGCGCTAACGCACCGGATTTGTTTTGTATTTATAATATTTATGTAGTGACCCTAAATTTTGTGAAGCCGTATTATAGGAATTTAAAAAGACAAACCAAAAACACTTAAATAAGATTATTACTTATTTAAGTGTCTAGTATTACAAATGAATACTACTACAGCTCCTACCTTAGAACCAATAGAAAATCACTTAGGAAGCGTGGAAGCAATTTACCAGCCATAACTTCCGGTTTTCCTCATCCACCCATACCAAAAAACTTCTTAAAACGTGTCATCACGCTTTTCTTCTGGTCTAGCTGCATGAGGGGCACTGTATCGCCCAAAATCCGTCTCGCAATGTTACGGTAAGCAATCGCGGCCTGTGAATCTGGATTCATAACGGTGGGCTCCCCTGTATTAGCTGCTTTAATTACCATTTCATCATCCGGCACAATCCCAATAAGGTCTATGCTAAGCACTTGTAAAATCCCATCAATATCCAACATATCTCCGGATTTAACCATGCTATTGCGAATGCGGTTAACCACCAACTTGGGTGATATCACATGTGAGCTTTCCAGTAAACCAATTACCCGGTCTGCATCGCGTACGGCTGCATTTTCCGGAGTAGTCACAACAATAGCCTGATCCGCCCCAGCAATGGCATTTTTAAAGCCTTGTTCAATACCCGCAGGGCAATCGATCAATATATATTCAAAATCCTTTTTAAGCTCCAAAATAATATCCTTAACCTGCTCCGGCGTAACAGCACTCTTGTCCTTGGTTTGAGCGGCTGGCAGCATATACAGCTCCTCAAAACGCTTGTCCTTAACCAGTGCCTGATTTAAACGGCAACGACCTTCCGCTACATCAACAAGGTCGTAAATAATTCGGTTTTCTAGACCCATCACAACGTCTAGATTACGCAAACCGATATCCGTATCCACCAAACATACCTTTTTGCCGAGCAGTGCAAGCGCTGTTCCTATATTGGCTGACGTCGTCGTTTTGCCGACGCCGCCTTTTCCTGAAGTGACGACGATAGCCTCTCCCATGTGCTACACCCCTTTGAACACGTTAAAATCGCGGCCCAGACGCACAATATTGCTCATTTTATCTATTTGCATAGCGCCATCCTTGAGATACGCAAATTCCATACCGGATTCACGTGTCTCCCATTCGTCTGGTGGACGGCTGATCATTTCGGAAATTCGCAACTGTGTCGGTGCAAAATAGGAAGCCGCTATAATCGCTTCACTATTTCCCTCCATCCCTGCATGCGCCATGCCTCGCAGAGCGCCGAGGACATAAATATCACCAGTACATGTTATAATTCCACCCGGGTTTACATCTCCCAAAAAGAGTAGGTTCCCATTGTGATGAAGCACTTGACCAGATCGGATAATCCCTGTCACCGTATGAATAGGGGGCTTTCCCTGCACTTCCACAGGCAGTCCAGGTGATTCTACAGACCTGATGAGCAGATTCCCCTTTTGCTTCAAAATCTCCAGAATACTTTCCTTCTGTTCCTCTGTCACTTCTCGGCTTCCCAGCTTAATATCCACATGAATGATCGGGCCTGTTAAAATATTTTGATGACTGTGCTCCAGCTTAAAACGCAGCTCACCCAGCAAATTCTCAAACTCGCATTGATCGTCCAGCAGGAATACCAGGCCATCTTTGATGCCTTTAATCGTGACATGATTCGATTTCACTGCCATTAGCCTGTCCCTCCTATCTCAATCATTTCGTCCCCGGGACGTCAAATCCCTGCTAACCCGGACAAAATGTGTGTAAAAAGACCTAGACAGCCTCTTCCTTTTTCACACGGGTACCCAAACGCTGCAACTGCTTGCGAACTGGGACATAAATGATGAGGGCGAACAGAAAATGGATAAATAAATCAGGAATTATATACTGAGCAAGTGCCCAATTGAAAGTCTGATGATTCAGCTGGAACAGCTGGTCAATGGCAAAAAGCATAGAATCCAAGAGGAAACTACCAATCAACACGGCTGCCATCATAATGGGCATCTGCGCACGTCGAGCTGTAAAAACAAGCCCCAATAAGTATGCAGACAACCCCATTGCAAAAGAATAAGGCCCAATGATAAACCCATAGAACACTACATCATGAATAAGTCCAAAAACAATACCTAGCACCAATGCTGTATGACGGCTGTAATACACAGACACAAACAAGATCACGACATACACAAAATTCGGAACCATTCTTGAATGCCAACTATCCGGAAGAAGCCATGGAAGAATCGTCCCTTCAGCTATAAACAGTACAAACAGCAGCAGTATTAGAACCTGACCGCGCATCTTCATTATTCCGGTACCTCAGGAGTGTAGAGGATGAGCAGTTCTTTCCAATCCACAAAGCTAGCTGCCGGTTTAATAATCGCTGTCCGTGTTTTGCCAAACTCCCCAACCTGAATCTTCTCTACCGTTCCAACCATTAGGTTTTTGCGGAATTTACCACCTGCGCCAGATGTAATAATCTGATCACCCTTTGCGATTGGATCTTTTTCCTCAATGCGAGTCATTTGAAATCTGTTCGTACCCGGATCATAGCTTTCAATCATACCAAACGATTGATTTTCCTTGCCCAAGACTGTCGCTGCAATAGCATAAGAATTCGGATTTTTAGGATCCAATGTAGTCAATAGGGTAACGGTGGACGTAAAATTCCCCGTTTGACTAATGACTCCGACAAATCCTTCAAGCGAACTGACTTCCTGACCAACCTTCGCTCCGTCCTTCTCACCAATATCGATCACAAGCGTTTTGGAATCATTGCTGACGCTGTTCACTTGAGCAACACGATAATCATAATTATTTTTCGCCTTTTGCGTTTGGGTGAACTTCAGTTCATTCTGCAGTCTGGCATTTGTTTCAACATAATTATGGGTCTGAATCTGGTCACGAGTCAGCTTTGCCACAGCAATTTTTAACCGTTCATTTTCTTCGTAGATGCTACGCATATTTCCGATATCTTCAAAGAAGCCCGCTATTGCTGAAGCGGGCCTGTAAAAGATACCTTGCACAAAGCCAATTGAATCTCTGGCGAACTTCTCGGGCCAGGTTAAGGAATTTCTCTGTCCAAGTGTAATCCCCATAAGGGCAATAAACAGAACGATTCCGATCAATAGAACAAATAGTCTTTTATTGCCAAACAGCTTAAACAGTTCCTACACCCCCGATTCAACGTTTGGAACGGACGGCAGAACTGCTGCGCGATTTGAACAAATGAATATTTTCCAGCGCTCTGCCTGTACCGATTGCCACACAATCCAGAGGATTTTCTGCTACGATCACCGGCATTCCGGTTTCACCTGCCAACAACTTGTCCAGATTACGTAGAAGTGCTCCACCGCCAGTAAGTACGATTCCTCTATCCATGATGTCCGCTGCCAATTCGGGAGGGCATTTTTCCAGTGTTACTTTGACCGCATCCACGATTGCATTGACTGTATCCGATAACGCTTCGCTAATTTCATCAGAAGTAATCGTGATCGTCTTCGGCAAACCTGTTACCAGATCACGTCCGCGGATTTCCGAGGTTTCCACTTGCTCTAATGGCATAGCTGAACCCACTTCCATTTTCAGTTGCTCTGAAGTCCGTTCACCAATCATCAGATTGTATTGGCGCTTCACGTATTGGATGATGGACTCGTCCATTTCATCACCAGCCACACGTACGGAGCGGCTTGTTACAATCCCGCCCAGAGAAATGACTGCAACCTCGGTAGTACCCCCACCGATATCGACAACCATACTGCCTGTAGGCTCCCATACAGGAAGATCAGCACCAATGGCAGCTGCAAACGGCTCCTCTATCGTGTATGCCTCTCTTGCGCCTGCTTGCTTCGTCGCATCTTCAACAGCACGCTGCTCCACCGCAGTAATGCCTGAGGGCACACAAACCATCACGTTCGGATGGCGTGGAAACAAAGAGCGTTGGGCTTGCGCCTGACGGATAAAATATTTGATCATCGTTGCGGTCGTATCAAAATCAGCAATGACACCGTCCTTCATCGGACGAATCGCACGGATATTTCCCGGTGTGCGACCGATCATTTTTTTCGCAGATTCACCAACAGCCTCAATGGTTTTTGTATCTGTACGCAAAGCGACTACAGATGGTTCACGAACTACAATTCCTTTACCTCTTACGTATACAAGCGTGTTTGCCGTCCCCAAGTCAATTCCTAAATCTTTTGTAAAGCCACCCAGCATGATGTAATCTCCTTTTCTCTTCCCTGAAATCTGTTATCCATGTATAAACGGTTTATTCAGGCCGGATTATCCGGTCGTGTTTAAATGTTTGATTTAAATATTATATTATATCAGACCTTGTTCCTTCAAACTTACAAAGGTCCCGTCCCCGATCACAATATGATCAAGCACGTCGATCCCCACGATGTTCCCCGCTTCCATCAAGCGGCGAGTCAACTGGACATCCTCCGGGCTTGGCTTCGGATCACCGCTCGGATGGTTATGAGCGCAAATTATCGAAGCACTGCTACATTTGATTGCTGCCCGAAATACTTCACGAGGATGCACGATGGCAGAATTCAGGCTACCCATAGATAGTGTTTCCTGAGCAATGACATGATTTTTAGTGTTAAGGAACAAGCATACAAAATGCTCTTTCTGCAAATAACGAAGCTGCTCAAACAGCAGATCTGCCACATCCCGCGGGCAACTAATCACCGGGGTCTCCAAATGGCGAGACAATGCTAATCGACGCCCCAGTTCGATACCCGCTTTTAGCTGTATCGCTTTAGCATCCCCAATGCCCTTAATCTGGGTCAACTCGCTCAAGCTCATATCCACCAGTTGACGCAAATTTCCTGCCTGCTGCAAAATACGCTGCGCTAAATGCACCGAAGACTCATTTTGCGTTCCTGTACGCAGCAATATTGCCAGCAACTCCGCGTTGCTTAAGGCATCCGCCCCATATGTCATCATGCGCTCTCTTGGTCGTTCTTCATGGGGGAGGTCGCGAAGCATCAGTATTGGCGACTCCAGCATATTTTTATCCCCTTTATGGACGCAACACATTTACTCCAAATTCGGACAACATGTCCGACAGTAAGGAAAGCGGCAATCCTACGACGTTAAAATAACAACCCTGAATAGATTCCACCAGCGTAGCACCCATGCCTTGAATGCCATACGCTCCTGCTTTGTCAGACGGTTCACCAGTATTCACGTATGCCACAATTTGCTCTTGACTCAGAGGCTTCATTGTAACCTCCGTTTGGCGATGTCTGACAAGCATTTCGCCGGTTCCGGTATGTATGCAGGCTACCCCGGTGTACACACGGTGTATCCTTCCCTGCAATGCAGTCAGCATGCGAACCGCGTCCGCATGGTCGGCAGGCTTACCCAACACCGAACCATCCAGCACGACAATGGTATCACTGCCAATCACCAGTCTGGCTTCCTTCGACTGAGCGGCGGTGTTCATGACCGCTTCGGCTTTGCGTGCCGCAAGGGTCTCCACGATTTGCTGAGGCGTCCAGCTCTCAGGCGTGCTCTCATCCGCATGACTCGGCACCACCTCAAAGGGGAGTCTCAAAAATGCGAGCAATTCCTTCCTTCTTGGTGAAGTCGATGCCAGAATAATGCGGGGCGTAATTTTCCCGTCCATAAGGGAAGCTCCTTTTCATCAGTTAGAGCCTGCGGTACAGCCAGAACGCGGCAATGATGCCGATCAGACTAAGCAGGCTCAATTCAAAATTTATCGTTATGTTGTAGCTGATAATATCTAGGTCCGCTCTCGGCGACCAAGATATCCTAGTGGGGTGGGTCAGAAAGGAAAGGAATTTGATCGATTGAAGGGCTTTGGCAATCCATGCACCCAAGAGCCAACCGAGCAACAAAAACAGTATAAGCATTCCTACATTTTTTTTCATCCTGATCTTCCCTCGCCATTTTTTGACACCTTCATTATTATACGGTGATTTGTACTGCAATACAAACAGAAATCCGGCATGGGGAACTATTTCCAGTTCCTTGCCGGAAAATATGGTTAGTCTATTGTTTTATGAATTGGATAAATTCCTTCTCAAGCAAAACATATTCCATCATGGAGGACTGAATCTCCCAAATGTGTTCCTTGGCTGTGTTCTTGTTATATTCCCCAATTGCTGAGATCGCGCTGTTCATCGCCTTTTCGAGTGAGGTTGCGGAGACAGCCGCTTCCTTCGGAAGACCGGCGGGAAGGGCAGTGATATTTTGTGTCCACTGCTGATGCAGGTCGTTCAGCTCCTTCATGTCGGAGGCTGGCACCGTATTCGGACCTCCTTCTCCGAGCAAGTTTGAGGAAAGTCCGCTCAACTTACCCACCAATGAGCTACTTAACTGAAAAAAGCTAGTGAGTTTATCACTTTCGCCTCCGTAAGCCGCTTTTTCAAATCCAGGCAATTCAAGCTCACGAACATACAATTCGACTCCTTGTGTTTTCAACTGATTGCTGAGCAACTTGGCTTGCTCCCTATCCGGTGATATTCCTGCATATACCCGGTTTTGGTCCTCGGTATCCCCTCCTGCTGCAATACCTGCCTTTAACAGTTCTTCTTTTGCTTGTAAGGCCCGTTCTGGTGTGCTGAAAACCCCATATTGCAACAAATAGTAGGTTTGAGGTGGTACCTGAGCCTCTATGACAGTGACAGGGACAGAATTCTCTTTTGCAGATATTGCATCCACACCAACAGATTCTTTAAAGACCGGTACAGCCTCCTCTACTGAAGGATCTGATCCCGGAACCATGCCTCCTCCGTTAAACAGTAACAACATAATATATCCAAACATGCCTCCGGTCACCAGTGCGCTGGCTACAGAGCCAACCAGTTTCCATCTAGAAGGGTGGGGCGGACGTCTTCTGTACTCTTGACCAGAATGATAAGCTTCCTCATCCTCTTCCAGGCTATCCGGTAGAACTTCCGCATCTGACCAGGAAGCCGCCGAACGACCAAAGGGGTCATCCCATCCCTCTTGTACTCTTAATGTCGGAGCAAAACGCCGACTTGAAATGCGTTTATTCCGATTCTCAGGTTCTTTGATCTTTGATTCTTGCGTAGTTGCAGTATTTTTCTCCATTCCTCTGTTCCGTTCCGTTTCTTTATGCGGGTTATCAGTTTCACGCTGTTCGTTCGTAATCGACTCGTTTTTGTACGGAAGCACCTGTAGCTTATCCTCCCGGCTTGTCTCCGGCAACTGTTGGTCGAACCGGAATGTCATCTTGGTCTTGTTCATGGATGCACTCCCTCCTTGTCCCATACTTCCTCATAGTCTGTTGTATGAGTCAAGCTAAGAATATATGCCCCAGCATTACAAAAAAGGGTATCCCGAAACACAGTCGTGTTCGGAATACCCTTAAATAATTGTAATTCATTGGTGCAACAGCTCATTATTATACGGTTTACACTTGCTGTCCGCGAAGATGGCGCGCTAACGCGTCACCTGCTTTCCAGATATCTCCCGCTCCCATCGTCAGCACAAGATCACCCGGCTGTAATCGATCTTTCAACTCCTCGATCACAGCTTCTTTGGTTGGCAAGTAGATTGCATTAGCATTGCTGTTTTGGACGATTAAATCCACGAGCTTGGAAGAATGCACGCCTTCAATCTGTTTTTCTCCCGCTGGTGAGTAAATATCGGTAATGATGACTTCACTAGCCTCGCTAAACGCGCGGCTGAACGCATCGAGCAGGAAAAAGGTGCGGCTATAGCGTTGCGGCTGGAATACAGCAATAATACGCTTGCCCGTCGCTCTCGCTGCGCTAATCGTAGCCTCAATCTCTGTTGGGTGATGCGCATAGTCATCAATAATCAGTATGTCATTGCTTTCACCTAGTACTTGAAACCGACGCTTCGCTCCGTGAAATTCCACAATTGTAGCAGCGATTTGATCGAATGGAATCCCTGCTTCCAAACATGAAATTACAGTCGCCATCGCATTATACATGTTATGTTTACCCGGCACTGATAGTTCGATTGTTCCGAGTGCTGTTCCCTTACGGCTCATAGTGAAGCTTAATCGACGGTCACCTAATTGGATATCTGTCGCCATATAATCCGCTTCATGCTCCACTCCATAAGTAATGACCCGAGTCTGGAGTTGAGGCAGCATTTCCCGGATGTTCTGATCATCTGCGCATACAATAGCCGCTCCATCCGGTCGAATTTGACTCAAAAACTGTACATAAGCACTTTTCAGACGATTAAAGTCGCCATCGTAATTTTCCAAATGATCTGCTTCAATATTGGTTACGATGCCTTGCCAAGGATGATATTGCAGGAAAGAACCATCACTCTCATCCGCCTCAGCAACGACAAACTCGCTTTTACCTGCTTTGGCATTCGTCCCCAAATTCGTGATTTCGCCGCCAATAATATACGTTGGATCAACGTTACATCTCTCCATAACCAGAGCGATCATGGAAGAGGTTGTCGTTTTACCGTGCGCACCCGCAACAGCTATTCCCTTACGTTCGTTAAGCAAGCGAGCCAGCATCTGCGAACGGTGCAGAGTTGGAATATTCAATTCCTCCGCTGCCACCCGCTCCACATTGTCACGTGACAATGCTGTTGAATAGACGACGATATCCGCGCCTGCAATATGCTCAGGCGTGTGTCCAATATATATTTTTGCGCCTTTTGCCGCCAGTTTTTCTGTCAGCTCCTGTGATGCCACATCTGAGCCAGTCACGGTATAACCCATCTCCAGCATGACCCGAGCAATCGCGCTCATCCCGTAGCCGCCGATACCGATAAAATGAACATGTTCCGAAGTAATCAACAAATTTCACCAACCTTTTTCCGAATCGGTTTGATACATAAGGGTAGCCCGTACATCCGCAATAAGGTACAGCGTGCCGGACACCACCCCCAGATCTTCCGCTTCCGTATGTGATTGAAACAGGCCAAGAGCCTTTTTCCAGTCACCTTCTACAATTATTTTTAAATCCGTTTTGGCATAAGACGGCCGCAGCTTCTCCACGAGATGAGCCAATTCAGCGGCATTCATTTTGCGCCGAAAATCGGGCTCGGTCAGGATAAGCGTATCCACTAGTGGCAGTATATGCTGCAAGTATGCTTCATGATGCTTGTTTGACAGCATCCCCATCATTAAAACCAATTTTTTGTACGAATACACTTGAGGAAGACTCTTGGCCAGCGTCTGTGCTCCTTCTGGATTATGAGCCCCGTCAAGAACAATTCTCGGTGATGTACTGACTTGTTCGAGACGCCCTGCCCAGGCAGTTTGTCTAAAGCCCTCCAGCAGTTCTGCATCATCCAACACAAAAGCCATATACTGACGTAGGACCTCAAGTGCCATCATAGCTCCTGCCGCATTAGAACATTGGTGCTCGCCTAACAACGTGATGTCAATTTCCATATGTCGGAAGGGCCCCGCGAATGAAAAGGTTTGAGCTGTTTCATCTCCGTTTAGCCGTTCATACGTAAATTGTTCTCCTGCCAGGTACAAGGTAGCTCCTTGCTTTGTCGCCGTTTCACGTATGACCTGAATAGCCTCGGGTTGGGAAACACAACTGACGACAGGTACACCCGGTTTGATGATACCGGCTTTTTCCCTTGCAATCTGTTCGAGCGTATCTCCCAAAATATCCGTATGGTCATAGCCGACATTTGTAATAACCGAGAGGATTGGATTCACGATATTAGTTACATCCATCCTTCCCCCAAGACCTGTCTCCCATACCACAACATCTGGGAAAGATACCGTAGCATAGTATAAAATAGCCAACGCTGTCGATACCTCAAACATTGTAGGTGATCCCAATTCACTATCTGCGATTTCTTTCACCAACGGATACAAGCGATTGGCAAGCAAAACCAGCGTTTCATCGGGAATATCGGTCCCATTGAATTGAAAGCGGTTCGTAAATCGGGTGATGTACGGAGACGTAAAAGTCCCGACATCGTACCCACATTTAAGTAGCACAGAGGTCAGAAAGGCACAAGTCGAGCCTTTACCGTTGGTTCCCGCAATATGCACAAATTTCAGATGTCGTTGCGGATCACCCAATTTACTCATTAGTTGTTCAATTCGTTCCAGTCCAGGTCTGATACCAAACGGAATCAAGCCGTTAATCCATTCCACTGCCTCATCATAGCTTTGTAAAGGAGCCGTATCTCCGCCCCTGATCGTATCTGACATCCTCTTCACCTTCAGGTCATTTTATTGTGAGTGAAATTATCCCTTGAGTTCTTCAATACGTGCGATAACTTTAGCGCGCTTATCTGAGTAATCGGCTTGCTTGGCCTTCTCTTCCTCGATGACTTTAGCTGGTGCCTTCGCCACAAAGCCTTGGTTAGATAACTTTTTCTCCACGCGCTCCACTTCACTGTTCAAATGCTGAAGTTCTTTTTCCAGTCTGCTAATTTCCTGGGCAATATCAAGCAGTCCGGCCAGCGGCAGGTACAACTCTGCGCCGCTAACTATAGATGTCATCGCTTTATCTGGAACGGTGAACTCTAATCCCGCGTCGAATTCAGACGTATTACAGAATCTACGCACATATTCCCCATTGCGGTTAATGATATCGAGAACGGCTTGATCGCCGGGTTTTATGAGCAACTCAATTTTTTTACTCATCGGCACATTGACTTCAGCACGGATATTGCGCACAGCGCGAATTACGTCGATCAGCAAATTCATTTCTGCAACTGCATCCTTATCCTCAAAAGCCGGATCATAAACAGGCCAAGCGGCCAGTGTAATCGTTTCTCCCTCATGTGGAAGATGCTGCCATATTTCCTCAGAGATAAACGGCATGAACGGATGAATCATGCGCAGCGTCCGGTCCAATACATATGCAAGTACGGACTGCGTTTTCTTTTTCGCATCTGCGTTGTCGCCATATAGGGAAAGCTTCGCAAACTCAATGTACCAGTCGCACAAATCATCCCAAATAAAGTTATACAGAAGGCGGCCTGTCTCGCCAAATTCATAAGCATCTATTAGACGCGTGATGTCGCGTGAAGTTTCGTTTAGACGATGCAGAATCCAACGATCAGCGGTGCTCAGGTCACCAGTAATGTCTATATCTGCCGAAGTGACGCCTTCCAGATTCATCAGCGCAAAGCGTGACGCATTCCAGATTTTATTGGCAAAGTTGCGGGCCTGCTCCACCCGCTCCCAGCGGAAACGAAGGTCTTGCCCAGGCGTGCTACTGGTGGAAATCATATAACGCATGGCATCGGTACCATATTGGTCAATCACGTCGAGCGGATCAACACCGTTGCCGAGGGATTTGGACATTTTTCTACCGTCCGCATCACGAACCAACCCGTGCATAAGTACGTCCTTGAACGGAATCTCTTCCGTAAACTCGAGTGCTGTAAAAATCATACGCGATACCCAGAAATAAATAATGTCATAGCCTGTAACCAAGACATTAGTCGGATAGTAGCGTTTGAGGTCCTCTGTCTGCTCAGGCCAGCCCAGTGTCGAAAACGGCCACAAAGCCGAGCTGAACCAAGTATCCAGCACATCCTCATCCTGTTTTAGCTTTCTGCCAGCATACTCAGGCAAAGTTGTAGGGTCCTCCGCCGATACAATCACTTCTCCGGTATCCTCATCGTACCAAGCCGGAATACGGTGTCCCCACCATAATTGACGGGAAATACACCAGTCACGCACATTTTCAATCCAATGCAGATAAGTACGTTCAAAGCGATCCGGTACAAAGTTTACCCCGTTGCCAGCCTTCTGCACTTCAATGGCTTTAGCTGCCAGAGGCTTCATTTCCACAAACCATTGTGTGGACAGATAAGGTTCTACAACTACACCTGTACGCTCGCTGTGGCCTACTTGATGTACGTGCTCTTCAATACGAATCAGTACGCCCTGCTCTTTCAGATCAGCGACGATTTGCTTACGGCAATCGCTACGATCAAGGCCCTGATATTTGCCTGCTTCGGCATTCATCGTTCCCGTTTCGTCCATCACTGTAATTTGTGGCAGCTGGTGACGTTGTCCCATTTCAAAGTCATTCGGGTCGTGAGCCGGTGTAATTTTAACCGCGCCGCTACCGAAATCTTTATCAACATAATCATCCGCAATGACCGGAATTTCCCGTCCGATGATTGGGAGCACAAGCGTTTTGCCGATCATTTGCTTGTAGCGTTCATCTTCCGGGTGTACAGCTACAGCTGTATCGCCCAGCATCGTTTCAGGACGTGTAGTGGCTACCGTAATAAATCCGCTACCGTCTTTCAGTGGATATTGCAGGTGATACAGATTTCCGTTCACCTCTTTGTATTCCACCTCAATGTCCGATAATGCAGTACGTGCAGCAGGGTCCCAGTTTATGATGCGTTTACCGCGATAAATCAGACCCTTCTTGTACAGTTTAACGAATACCTCGCGTACCGCTTGGGACAGTCCCTCATCCAGCGTAAAACGCTCACGAGAATAATCGAGAGAAAAGCCCATCTTTTCCCATTGGTTATGGATATTATCTAGGTAAAGATCCTTCCACTCCCACACTTTCTCCAAAAACTTCTCGCGGCCCAAATCATAACGTGTCAGGCCTTCTTCACGCAGCTTTTGCTCTACCTTTGTTTGGGTAGCAATACCCGCATGGTCTGCCCCTGGCAGCCACAAGGCATCATAGCCCTGCATCCGCTTGGCGCGAATAATAATATCCTGCAAAGTAAAGTCAAGAGCATGTCCAATATGCAACATACCTGTAACATTCGGTGGTGGAATAACGATTGTAAAAGGCTCTGCCTCTGGATGTTGCCCAGCGCGGAAATAGCCCTTCTCCATCCACGTTTTGTACCATTTTTGTTCTGCTGATTTTGGATCGTACGTTGTTGGCATTTCCAAGGTTGTCTTGTTGTCTTGTTCTGACATATCAGGATACCTCCATGATTTTTCAATTGGCAAATAAAAAAAGCCCTTCATCCTCAAAGGACGAAAGGCTGTTCTCTCGCGGTACCACCTTTGTTTCACCCCTAGTGTATGTATCCACTGATCCATTACACATGGTGTGACACTTTATGCAGATAACGGTTGCGGACCGGCCTTATTCTACCGTGAACCTCTTATCTTCCGTAGGAATTAAATGAGGAACCGTTCAAACAGGCGACTCCCGGGTGACTTCGGCCAGTAGCTTCCTGCGGAACCTCACAGCGCTGCAATTCCACTCTCTGAAGGGCTTGCTGCCTACTCTTCCCGATCTCAGTCTTTCAATAACTATACCACATCATACATTTCCCATTGACTATAGTCAACACCCGCTGTGCATTTTTCAGCAACCGGATCAAGGGATGTACAATACCTGTCCTTCTTCCACATGATGCTCCGCCAATCTGTTATACAGTTGAAGCTCACGCGTGCTGAGCTGATAACGGTCAGCTATGGTTTCCAGTGTATCCTCGCGCTGTACTATGCATAACCGCACCTTACGAAAAGGTGTTTCATCTTGTGTATGAAAAAAAAGGTTCTTCCACTTGGCATTCTCCCGCTCTTCTTCGGCTTTCTGATCCTGCGGCTCCTGCTCCAATTGCTGCTGGTATTCCGCTTCTTTCACCGAACGGCTGGATTGGAGCAATGATGAGTAGACAACCGGGTCTGGCTCGTCTGCCTCTTCATCCTTTTTACTGTTAAGCGCCACACGCATCTCTGGCTTATCCTCAGTAAAAGTGTCATGGGCCTCGTGATTCACCTGTTCTGACGCTTCAGGCCTGAAGTCGAAGCTATCTACTTGACTCGCTTCCAACTGTGGCTCCAGATAGACCTCGGACTCCGTAGCAGGATGCGGTTCAGACAGCAAAGGGTCATAATTTACATTAGGAGATGCGGAAGATACTTTGGACTCATTTCCCCCTGCCCATGCTTCCTTTTGCTGAAATCCCCACACTTCCGGAGACCCATGCTCATGTTTGACCTCGGGAGAGTTATCTTCAACTGCTTTGCCCGTCCAAGGCTCATAGAATCGGTTAGGATCTACTGCTGGCTCATAAGCTTGCTGTTCCCCTTGGTCCTCAGACAGCTGTTCCCAGGAAACGGACTCCTGTTGTACTGGCACACTGTAGGAGGTTTCAGGATCTGTAACGTAATCAGAGGTCGAATCATTGGTAGAATCATTGGTAGAATAGGCCTCTGCCTGACGATACTCTTCATCGGCGGAAAGGGATTGAACCGGATGCTCAGGTGCATGCACTACGGTAAATTCCTCATCCAACCAGACCGCCGTCTCTTCCGCGTGCGAGCTTTCCACACCATGCAAAGAAAGAACGCCTGTAATGTTTAGACTACGTAAAGAAAGCAGGTCTACATCAAAATTTTCAATCTCGACAGAGATATCTTCCAATCTCCCTACGCGGTTTAGCGGAATGGTAATTTCCACAGGGATCAAATGATGAAGCTCGCTCGTGAACTGTTCAGGTGTGCGGTACACGCCCTCCAGCAGCAAATGCCCTCGCAAAGCGGCATGGTCGCCGTGGGTTACAACCTGAATGCGTGGCAGAAGCTCGATTTCCTCCAACTCAGCAATCCCGGCAGCTTCCTCCGTCAAATGAATGCGTTCATAAATATCAAAACGCAAGCCTTGCGGCTGATCATTCTGTTGTTTGTTCAAGGATGGCATCCTCCTTTGGGCAGTCTCCGCACATCCTCTGACTTCTGGTCAGGCGCACGGAAACTCCATATTGCAAACCGTTTCTAGGTTCAAGTATATGCGCCAAAATAGAAGGCATGCCATCTTTTATAGCTGTTTGTGCAGCTTTTGAAAATCATCCGGCCAAGCATCCTCAACAGTAATCGTTTCGCCACTCAGCGGATGACAGAAGGTAAGACACTCTCCGTGTAGCGCCTGCCTGCCAAAATCAGTAGCACGCCCCCCGTATAATACATCCCCAAGCAACGGGTAGCCAGCATGACTAAGATGTACGCGAATCTGGTGCGTCCGTCCTGTCTCCAGCGTCAGATATACGAGACTCACTGCACTTGAACCGCTTCCCCATACTTCCCCGAGTTCAATATGGGTAACCGCCTTCTGCCCAGTCGGAGATACACGACGGCGCTGCTTATGATGCCTGTCCTTGCCAATCGGCCAATCCAACGTTCGCAGCGATGGAGGTACTTTCCCTCGTACCAAAGCTACATACCGGCGGTCGATATCCTTAGCTCTCATTTGCTCGTCCAGCTTGAGCAACGCAAACTCATTTTTGGCATATAGCACTGGGCCCGTCGTATCCACATCCAGACGATGTACATGCCGTACCACCGCATGAATGCCATTCATCTCATAGTAGGATGCGACAGCATGATCCAACGTCAGCGGACCATCCTGCACACCACCGTCCGGATGTACTGCCATACCTGCTGCTTTATGTACTACCAGGCAAAAATCATCTTCATACAGTACCTTCAAATCATACCAGCGAGGGGTGATGCCAAGGTTCATTACAGGAAAAAGGGCCAGCCGCAGCCGGTCCCCTGTAAGTTCAATCTCTTTATCATGGCGCAGTCTGCGCCACAGCTTTTCCGGTAATTCCAAACGATTCAGCAACCACTGATCTACAGCATCAGCGCTGTTTTTTTCCCCGTCTGTGATTTCCCGTCCTGGCGTGACTTCCAGCCACGGTCCTCTTCTTTTCCAGCCACCTTGCCAGCTCATAGACGTTTGAGCGCGCGATAGTTCGCCTCAATGGTGGCATCAATATCCTCTACCGTATGCATGCCCGATACAAACATACCCTCAAATTGAGATGGTGCTACACTGACTCCCTCATTCACCATTTCAGTAAAGTAACGACGGAAGTGGTCCTGATTACTCGTTTTAGCTGTATCAAAATTGACAACCTTTTCTTCTGTAAAAAATGGACAAACCATGGAACCCACGCGATTGATCGTGACAGGGATACCTAGCTCGTTCGCATTACGTTCGAATCCGGCTTGAAGTCGTGCTGCCCGCTCTTCCAAGCGATCGTATACTTCTGGCGTCAGCAATTTAAGTGTCGAATAACCTGCTGCCATAGCCAGCGGATTTCCGCTAAGCGTACCCGCTTGATAAATGGGCCCCGATGGAGCAATCCGCTCCAGAATATCACGACGTCCGCCGTAAGCACCTACAGGGAGTCCACCACCAATCACTTTACCCAAACAGGTAAGATCCGGTGTCACACCAAAGCGACCTTGAGCCGAATGAAGTCCAACCCGGAATCCAGTCATCACTTCATCAAAAATCAGCAGACTTCCGTACTGCTGGGTTACCTCACGCAAACCTTCCAAAAATCCAGGCTGTGGCGGTACAACTCCCATATTGCCTGCTACTGGCTCGACAATAATTGCGGCAATCTCTTCGCCAAATTTCTCAAAAGCTAGCTTCACCGAAGCTAGATCATTATAAGGGACAGTGATGGTATGGGTGGCCACAACTTCAGGCACACCGGGACTATCGGGCAAGCCTAATGTGGCAACACCAGAGCCTGCTTTAATCAGCAAGCTGTCCGCATGACCGTGATATGATCCCTCAAATTTAAGAATTTTACTACGGCTCGTAAATCCGCGTGCGAGTCGAATCGCACTCATAGTCGCCTCAGTACCGGAGTTAACCATACGTACAATGTCCATAGAAGGAACACGCTCACATACGAGCTTGGCCATTTCGGTTTCTGCCAACGTTGGTGCGCCGAAGCTGGTTCCTTTTACAACAGCAGCCTGTAAAGCTTTAACCACTTCGGGATGTGCATGGCCCATAATAAGCGGTCCCCATGAACATACATAGTCTAAATAGGATTGACCATCAATATCATATACGCGCGATCCTTCGCCATGGTCGATATACACAGGTGTAATCCCAACAGATTTAAAAGCCCGTACCGGGCTGTTTACGCCACCCGGAATGTATTGTTTTGCCTCATCAAAGGCTACTTTGGAGTTCGTATCCTTGCGCACTGTTCGTTGTTCGTCGATCATTCTGACCACTCCTATCTTCTGAAAATAGACTTATTGCTTCAACCATCTTGCCGCATCCTTGGCCGAATAGGTAATAATCATATCTGCACCCGCACGCTTCATACTTGTCAAAATCTCTAGCACCATTGCTTTTTCATCAATCCAGCCTTGAAGAGCCGCTGCCTTGACCATGGCATATTCACCACTAACGTTGTAAGCCACCATAGGCAGATCAAATTGATCCTTAATCGTGCGCATTACGTCAAGATAAGAAAGGGAAGGCTTCACCATCAGCATATCTGCCCCCTCCAGCACATCAGATTCTGCTTCTCGCAATGCTTCACGTGCATTAGCAGGATCCATCTGATAGGATTTGCGGTCACCAAACTGCGGCGCAGAATCTGCAGCCTCCCGGAAAGGACCGTAAAAAGCAGACGCATATTTGACGGAATACGACATAATTGGAATATGTGAAAAGCCTTCTAGATCCAACCCCTGCCGAATCGCCTGTACAAAACCGTCCATCATATTAGATGGCGCGATAATATCTGCACCAGCTCTGGCCTGAGATACAGCTGTACGTACCAGCACCTCCAGAGATTCATCATTCAATACCTCACCGCATACCTCACCATCATGCTCATGCATGTGCACCATACCGCAGTGTCCATGGTCCGTAAACTCACACAAACAAGTGTCAGCCACAACCAGCAGTTCGGGATAACGCGACTTGATCAGACGAGTAGCTTCCTGAACAATACCATCGTCCACAAAAGCCGAAGTCCCTACGCTGTCTTTGGTTTCTGGGATGCCAAATAGGAGCACAGCGGGAATGCCGAGCTCACTAATCTCTTTCAGTTCTTCCTCCAGCCGATCCAGAGAAAAACGGTATACACCTGGCATAGAGCTAATTTCCTGTTTCACCCCAGTGCCAAATGTTACGTAGATCGGTTGGATAAAATCAGCGGGATTCAATACGGTCTCACGCACCATACTGCGGATTGCAGCCGACTGGCGCAAACGGCGATGTCTGGTAAAAGGAATACTCATGATTACAAACCTCCATTTTTTATACATTCATTAGTAAAAACAAAAAAATTATAATGTCATAACAGTACTTGAACGTTTCCACTCACACAACGATTGGATCAGACTTTCAATGGTCGCCTTCTCTGACATAAAACTTACAGTCAAGCCGGCTTGGGTAGCTGTCTCACCGGTCAAAGGACCTATCACAGCAATCGTAACTCCCTCCAGCAGCGACACCGGATTATGGATCCCCATTTGTCTGAGGGCTTCTAAGAAAAAGGTTACAGTTGAGGAACTGGTAAACGTAATCGCATGAATGGCACGCTCCTCAAGCAGCTTGAGAAGTTCATCATCCTGTGTGTTGGCTGCTAGCACCGTTTGATACAAATCAGCCTCGGTCACATGAAGTCCCATCTCCCTCAGCTTTTCTGGCAGCCACGGCCGAGCTAGATCACCTCTTGGGAGAAATACGTTCTGCCCTGCCTGCAAATCCTGCTCAAATCCTTCGAGCAAGCCCTCTGCCTGAAATGGGCCCTCGATCTGTTCTGCCACAATTCCGTGTGTCCGAAGCGCGGCTGCTGTAGCCGGTCCGACTGCGGCAATACGCGCTTTGAACAGCATACGTACGTCCTTGCCCTGTTCCTTTAAGTGCGTGAAAAAGTATTCCACTCCATTAACGCTGGTAAAAAACACCCAATCATATTCTGGCAGTCGCGCAAATGCCTCTTTAATTTCCTGTTTGGTTGGCTCGTCCGAAGGGGCGACCGTCTGAATAACTGGAAATTCATAAGGCTCGCCACCAAGCTCTTCTATCCGATGGACCAGACTGCTGGCCTGCGCACGCGCGCGAGTAACCAAAATTCGCTTGCCAAACAAAGGCATGTCCTCAGCCCATTTTAACTGTTCACGTTGATTGACCACTTCTCCAACAACGATGACGGCGGGAGGCTGAAAATTCGCAGCCTTCACCTTAGCTTCAATATCCGCAAGCGTACCCACCAGCGTATCCTGCTCGGCACGGGTTCCCCAGCGGATCAAGGCAACAGGAGTATTTGATGGCTTGCCGTGTTTTATCAGCTGTTCACTGATATAGCCAATCTTTGCTACACCCATCATAAAGATCAGTGTGCCCGTTGCGTTCGTCACTTTATCCCAATGAATACTTTTGTCGAGTTTATCCGGACTTTCATGACCTGTAATGATAGATAGCGATGAGGCCATATCCCGGTGTGTGACTGGAATCCCCGCATAGGCGGGCACACTGATTGCTGATGTGATGCCGGGTATAATTTCATAGGAAATACCATGTTTACGCAGTAGCCCGGCTTCCTCGCCGACTCGTCCAAATATAGTAGGGTCTCCCCCTTTAAGACGAACAACTGTTTTTCCTTCCAAGGCCAAATCCACCAACAGCTGATTAATTTCCTCTTGCTTCATAGTGTGACGATCTGGCAACTTTCCAACATATATTTTTTGGGCCCCTGGCTTCATCAATCCCAAGAGGCGCGGGCTTGCCAGTCTGTCGTACACAATGACATCGCCCAATTGAATGCATTCCCAACCCTTGACCGTAATTAATCTTGCGTCTCCGGGTCCTGCACCTACCAAATATACTTTTCCTGCCATGCTATCATCCCCTCACCTGCGCCAGAATCTGTTCTGCTCCTTTGGCTATCAAACTGGCCGCCACCGCTTCTCCCAGCTTTTGCGGATCATTTCCCTGGAGCGTTTCCTTCAAAATAACCTCGCCATCTGGCGAGCCTACCATGCCCGTAAGGCTGATTTCTTGACCAGCCCAGACGGCATGAGCCCCGATCGGCACTTGGCACCCCCCATTTAACACGCCCAAAAAGGTTCGTTCTGCCGCAACGGTAGCCGAGGTATCCCGGTCGTTGTAAAGGCGCAGCAAGGCCAATAGCTCTTCATCACTCGCGCGACATTCAATACCCAGCGCTCCCTGCCCAACCGCCGGCAAACAGTCTTCTTCCGGTATATAGGATGTAATTCGATCTTTCCAGCCCATCCGATGCAAACCTGCTGCCGCCAAAATGATAGCGTCAAAACCTTCCGTCTCCAGCTTTTTCAGACGGGAATCAATATTCCCACGCACAGGCTCCAATTGTAGATCAGGTCGCATGGACTTGATTTGACTGGCTCTGCGCAGGCTACTCGTGCCCACCTTTGCCCCTTGAGGCAATTCCTCCAGGCTCTCGGCGCCCAATGTGATCAGGCAATCACGTGGATCCTCACGACGCGGTACAGCGCCGTTGACAAGCCCTTCCGGCAATTCGGAAGGCATATCCTTCATACTATGTACTGCCATATCAATCTCACCAGCCAGCATGGCCTGTTCAATCTCTTTGACAAAAAGCCCTTTGCCACCCACTTTGGACAAGGTTACATCCAATATTCGATCACCCTTGGTCAGGATTTTCTTTACGACAAATTGCAAATCCATTCCATGCTCCGCGCATAGCGCGTTCAAATCTTCAATGACATGCCCGGTCTGAGTTAACGCCAGCGCACTCTGTCTGCTGCCTACCACAATTGTTCGCATGTTATTCCTCCTGATTTTGCGCAATCCACAGGTCTATTTGTTGTTCGGTCCAAGCCATAAATTCATGACGGCGTATATGATCCAAAATTCCGCTACTCGCCAAGCGCCTCAGTAGTTTAGTCCTTTGCTGTGGGGAACTTATCTTACGTTTGATGATCTGTCGCATATCGTGCATGAAATCCAGATATGGCTCGTATTCGCTACCAAACAACGTATCCAAGGCTGATGTAATATCAGCGGTCACAGCGGGGCCTGCCCCTTCTGTAGAGATACTAATCGTCAGTCTCCCTCGTCGGATGATGCCCGGCGTTATAAAATCTCCCTCTTCCGAGCGATCCGCCACATTTACCAGTATACCCCTTTGTCTGGCCTCATGCGCAACCTTATTATTCACTTCTCTCTGGTTCGTAGCGGCATATACAAGAAAGGCTCCCTGGAGGTCACCCTCGCGATATACGCGATTTACCCAGTGGAGCTGCTTGTGATCGGCCAGGACCTGTAAATCCGGCGTTATATTCGGGCTAATGAGGGTAATGGACGCCCCACTTTTCATCATCCCCTTAACCTTTCGTTCCGCAATCCTGCCGCCGCCTACAATACAACAGATCTTATTGTTACAATTCAACGAAATCGGGACAAAATGCTGCAAATGGCTTTTCACTCTCCCGTCCACTGATGAAATACAGACCAGGAATTCAGCAAAAAATTAAGAATCAATAGCGTGTAGCCCACCAATGCCCACTTTGCCATCACAAGCCCTGAACGCTGATTCAATCTTTTGCTCACTAAAAATATAATATACACACACAGGGCAATCGCTGTCATCAGCACCTTGGTATCTAGCAAGAGAAGCCAGCGTTCCTCAGCAATAATAGAAATAACGGCAACTACAATAGAGACTCCCAGCAAAGGAGTACCAATCAACAGCGCCATATGCGTATACCGATCCATCATTTCCAGACTCGGCAGGCGTCTGATCGTGTCATTCCATTTCTTTACTTTCAATTTACGATGCAAAAACAGATATAACCCCGAAAATACAGCTGCTACCGTCATCGCTACAAAACCAAGATTAGCCAGCGCAATATGAATCAGGAGCAGCCCATGCACGGTATGCCAATTTCCAAGTGGATTGTCGAGAGGCTCCATCCATATATTGTTGAGCACCAGCACTGCAAAACTAATAATATTAAGCAGCAATACCGCAAATTCGGAACGCTGATAACGTGTCAAAATCAAAGAAATCAGCACTAAAATAACTGAAAACAGAAATAGAAAATCGTAGGTCACGAAAATAGGAAGGTGCCCTTCATTCCAGGTTCTTATCCCCATATAAGCAAGCTGGAGCACCAGAACGACAACAAGAAGCCCTGTACCTGTCCGTTTAGCATTCGCATTGCGACGAATCCCATCCGAGAATACAAACAGAAGGCTCAGGGCAAAAACATAAATCATTGAATCATATATAAGCATGCCTGAAGCCACGTCTGTTCACCCACTTTTACAGGCTGGCCGGCGCAAACGACGCTGGCAAAGCCTGAGCCTGAACGGTTTTTTCATGAACACCGGCTTCCGGTTTTATTAACGCAGATGCATCGCTTTTATCTACTTTCTGAGCGGCGTCATCCAAACGATCCTCCAGAGCAAAAATGTGGCTAAACATGTCCAGGGCCTCATTCCCCTGTTTTTGGACAGCCAGTTCCTTTACCCGATTGATCGGATCATGCATCATCTGGTTCAGCATGCTCTTCGTCAAACGGCTAATCACTTTGCGTTGCCGTTCATCCAGCTCGGGAAGCTTATTGAACAAGCTTTCCAACGTATCCTGATGTACAGACTCCGCTTTTTCCTGTAATGCACGAATCACCGGACGCACTCCCATCGTTTTCAACCATTGATAAAACTCGCTAAGCTCATCTTCGATCATATGCTCGATTTTTGTAGCTTCGGTACGGCGCATTTCCAAATTGCTCTCCACGATCCCTTCCAGATCATCAATATCGTACAGGAAAACATTCTGTAATTCACCAATAGCCGGGTCGAGATCACGCGGAACCGCAATATCAATCATAAACAAAGGACGGGACTGTCGACGTTTCATACTTGCTTCAACCCGAGTCCGATCCAGAATATACCCCTGGGCACCTGTCGAGCTAATAACAATATCCACGTCCGCCAACCGATTCATGCCTTCCTCCATCGTAACCGGCGTTCCATGGAACTTGGAGGCAAGGTCTTCCGCACGGGACAAGGTTCGGTTGGCTACAATAACCTCGGCTGCTCCGCCGCTGTACAAATGCTTAACCGTAAGTTCACTCATTTTACCAGCACCGAGAATCAGTACCTTTTTATCGGTAAACATCCCGAAAATCCGTTTGCCTAGCTCAACTGCTGCATAGCTGACAGATACGGCACTTTCTCCAATAGATGTCTCTGAATGGGCACGCTTGCCCAATGTGACGGCCTGCTTAAACAACATATTAAACCACGTTGCCGTAATTTTCTGGGATTGAGCCTGAAGAAAAGCGTTCTTTACCTGTCCCAAAATTTGTGTTTCTCCGATTACCATAGAATCAAGACCACAAGTCACACGGAACAAATGCCGAATCGCCTGCTCGTCCTCATATATATATAAATGTTGTGTAAATTGATCACGCGGAATGCCAAACCATTGCTCCATAAAACTGCGTATAAAATAGCCGCACATGTGAAGGCGGTCCACTACAACATATATTTCAGTCCGATTGCAGGTTGCGACAACTACGCCCTCCAACACACTTTTGGTAAGTTTGAGTTGCTCCAGCGCTTTTGGCAAATCTTGTTCTGCAAATGTAAAACGCTCTCTGACTTCCACAGGCGCCGTACGATAATTCAACCCAACAACGACGATGTGCATTGCAAATTCACCTGCCTAAACTGTAATAAGAATAACCACTGTTATCATAAACTATGTTAATTATATCACAGAAGTCCGAATCTCCTCCGGCTGTTTTATGAATTGTTTATGAAAATTGAATAGCTTTCATGAAACCAGCACGTTCTGTATGATTTGATTTAGTGTAGACCACTTTTAAAACAAATAACCATGGAAATGTTCCATGGCTATAATATAGGACGCACAAATGGCTCCATAAAAAACGATTTACACTAACTCAGCCAGCTTGCACTCTGGTGATTCCACCTGAAGTTCTCCCAAGCCGCGAATCAGCTTTTTCGCATATGTTTTTTTCGGTTTTAGAACGGATACCAGGTAATCAATAGCCAGCTGCGGATCGACAGTCTCACCGCAAGTATAACAATCAATAGCAGCAAACCCTCTCTCAGGATACGTATGAATAGAGAGATGACTCTCCGACAACAGTACAAGCACGGTAGCTCCCTGTGGTTCGAACTGCTTGGATTGAACGGACATCACCGTTGCTCCGCAAGCTTCAGCTGCTTCAACTAATTGAGCCTCCAAAAACTGCGCATCATTCAGTAATTCAAACTCAACACCCCAAGTATCTACGGCAACGTGTCTTCCGAAAGTTGAGTACTCCAATTCCATCTTTCGGTTCCCCCTTCCTAGGAATAAAATGTTTGGAAAAATTTCATCCGCTAGGACCTACGTCATTCACTTCCCGAGGGAATAACCTCTCGCAACATTCAATGTCCTGAGTGAATCCTGGTTCCTATATTTCATTTTCAACGAGATTAAAAATAACATCTATGTGCAGCAAATGCAATCATTTTTTCGGAATAAAAAAGCCTATTTCGGTAAAGAAAGGGACTACACGGCATAACGATTCATTCCATATATTCATGCCTTATTAAGCTTCCAGTGCAAATAATTTTGAGCAACTCATTCGAAGCTTGTGGTCAATCTGTTCCAACTCCGAGAAAGTACGCGCCAAATTCCGCTGGTCAAGCAACGAATTAATGAGATGATATACGTCAGATATTTCATTTTCGACGTTCTGATGCTGAAAAAGCTGTTGCAATTCCTGCACCGTATTTTTATATTCGAATACCAGCCTGGAGCCTCCGGCATTCTTCTCCATAATTTTACGAACCGTACCTTCATTATAAAAATACACCATAGTGAATCCTTGATACATTCGGTAAACGATGCCTTCGCCCTTAAAACGAACAAAAAGTTTGCGTATAAACAGGGTTAGTTGCGGATGAATTAAGCGACAAGTCAATTCACACACAAACGCTCCCTCTTTGGCTTCAAAAAACAAATGAACTTCCTCACCCGCACTATGCTCCAGAACGATTTCCTGTCTTCCGTTATCTAGAACTTTAATATAGTAATGCACCTGGGGATCATCCACTGCCCGCAAAAATTCGTCCATTTGGGTTTCCGACAAGGTCAAAGTGGTTTTAACATACTCTGTGGCTAACCGCTGAGCCATACCCATCTCCTCAATTCTTTCCTGAACCTATAAGTTTAAGCTTTAAATTTATTATACATCAGACCTAAAGTGCTTTTCTTGCACATCAAATCATAAATTCCCGCCATACATCGGAAATAAACGCAAAATGATGGGGTTGAGACTGCATTATCCCCCATATACTCACTTTTCGGCTTAAAATCCACGAGTTCTTTTTGTTATTATATATTATTCCCACCTATTTAGTAAGTTTATTTTTTTGAAGCCCGAACCATGAAAAAAGGACGTCCTCAAGGACGTCCCTAGCCTTACAATTCCGTCTGCTCTTCTTCGTCATTCTCTATATAGCTGGAGATGACAGACCACAGCTCTTCCTTGCCCATACCTTCTTCGGATGAAAAGGGGATAAACAATCCCCCGGGAAGTATTCCGAGTTCCTGCTTGATTACCTTGTAATGCTTTTCTCGCCGCGTTTTAGGGATTTTATCTGCCTTCGTGCCTACAACACATACGGGAAGCCCGTTATGACGTAGCCAATCATACATCATGATATCGTCCTTGGACGGCGGATGGCGCAAATCTACCATTTGAAGCACCAGTTTGAGTGGCTCACGCTCCAGCAAATAAGACTCAATCATCTGCCCCCAAGCCTTGCGGGACGTTTTGGATACCTTGGCGTAACCGTAACCGGGAAAATCGACAAAATAGAGATCATCATTAATCCGGTAATAATTGAGTTGCTGGGTTTTACCTGGCGTAGAACTGGTACGCGCCAAATTTTTACGGTTAATCAACCGATTAATCAATGAAGACTTTCCTACATTGGAGCGCCCCGCCAGAGCAATCTCTGGCAAAGCGTCCACAGGAAACTGATCGGGACCAACCGCACTTATTATAAATTCTGCTTTTGTTACTTTCATTGTGTCCTTAATTCCTCTCTAATGTACCCTTGCCTGCTCAACCAAAGCATGCTTTAGCACCTGATCCATATGGGCAACGGGGACAAATTCAACATCCTGCCGGATACTGTCGGGAATATCCTTTAAATCCCGTTCATTATCTTTGGGAAGCAGAATTTTTTTGTAGCCTGCCCGGTGGGCAGCCAGCGACTTCTCTTTTAAACCACCAATCGGCAATACACGGCCGCGCAGAGTAATTTCGCCCGTCATAGCCACATCCTTGGATACATGACGGTTGGTCAAAGCTGAAATTAACGCGGTAGCAATAGTAATTCCCGCAGATGGACCATCCTTCGGAATCGCACCCTCAGGAATATGAATGTGGATATCATTTTTCTCATAAAAGTCTAGTTCAATGCCCAGATCAACTGCTTTGGAACGGGTGTAGCTGAATGCCGCCTGTGCAGATTCCTTCATAACGTCTCCCAGTTTACCCGTAAGAATCAGTTTACCACTACCAGGTACGACCGTCACTTCAATCATCAGTGTTTCACCACCGACCTCTGTCCATGCCAAGCCTGTAACCGTACCGATCTGATCCTCCAGTTCTGCAACACCGTAACGGAATTTAGCGATACCCAGATAATCCTTCAGATTATCCGGTGTGATTTGAATTGGTCCTTCGCCACCAGATACAACGGACTTCGCCGCCTTGCGGCACAGAGAAGCCATTTGCTGCTCAAGATTCCGCACACCAGATTCACGCGTATATTCGCGAATGACACGCAGTAGCGTATCCTCCCCGATAACCAGTTGTTCCTCGTCCAAGCCATGCTCTCTCTTCTGCTTGGGCAATAGGTACCGATTGGCGATTTCCAGCTTCTCCAGTTCGGTGTAGCCAGGAATATAGAGCGTCTCCATGCGGTCCATTAGCGGACGCGGGATGTTGTGTGCAGCATTGGCTGTCGTTACAAACATCACATTGGACAGGTCAAACGGCAGCTCAACAAAATGGTCACTGAACGTATTGTTTTGTTCAGGATCAAGCACTTCGAGCAATGCCGCCGATGGATCTCCTCGAAAATCGGAAGCCATTTTATCAATCTCATCCAGCAAAAATACTGGATTAGACGTTCCTGCGGTCTTCATCCCCTGAATGATCCGCCCTGGCATCGCACCAACATAAGTCCGACGGTGACCACGGATTTCCGCTTCATCCCGCACACCTCCGAGAGAGATGCGGACAAATTCCCGACCCATGGATTTGGCAATCGAACGGGCCAACGAGGTCTTGCCGACCCCTGGCGGACCCACGAGACACAGAATCGGTCCCTTAATGGTCTTCACCAGCTTGCGTACAGCCAAATACTCCAATACACGCTCCTTGGGTTTATCCAATCCGTAGTGGTCGTTATTAAGTACCTCTTCAGCTTTGACGATATCCAGATCATCATCGGTAAACTTGTTCCATGGCAAGCTTAACAACCAATCCACATAATTACGGATGACGCCACCCTCGGCAGAGCTTGCCGGCATTTTTTCCAGACGATCGATTTCCTTTTCGACCTTCTCCTTCACCGGAACAGGCAACTCTAGTTCACTTAGCTGGTTGCGCAGTTCTTCAACTTCTCCCGCGCGACCTTCCTTCTCGCCAAGTTCCTTCTGAATTGCCTTCATTTGTTCACGCAGATAATACTCCTTCTGCGTCTTTTCCATCTGCTTCTTCACACGCTGGTTGATTTTACGTTCCAGCTCCAGTACTTCACGCTCATTGTTCAAAATATCCAGAAGCTTCTCCAGACGCTGAGTAACGTCGATCGTCTCCAGTATATCCTGCTTTTCCTTAATTTTGAGCGTCAAATGACTTGTGATTACGTCTGCTAGCCGTCCCGGCTCCTCAATATCCGATACCGCAGCGAGAGTCTCCGGTGTTACCTTTTTGGACAAGTTGATATAATGCTCGAACTGAGTTAATACAGTGCGCATTAGCGCATCCGTCTCAGGCTGTACGTTTTCTGCCTCGTGCAGCTCCTTCGCCATTACCTCGTAATATTCTTCATTGTCCGTATATTGAATAATCTCGGCCCGTTCCAGCCCTTCCACCAATACTCGAATGGTTCCATTAGGAAGTTTGAGCATCTGGCGTACCTTGGCTACCGTGCCGACTCGAAAGATGTCCTCTTGTGTAGGTTCTTCAATATTTACTTCTGATTGAGAACACAGGAGAATCAAATTGTCTTCAACCATCGCTTTTTCCAAAGCCTTGACCGATTTTTCCCGGCCCACATCGAGATGCAGAACCATACTCGGGTAGACCAGAAGCCCTCTTAAAGGCAGCAAAGGAAAACGACGACCTTTTGTCTTGGTGGGTCCCATCGCTTTCGCACCTCCAGTGATTCTCAGGTTCCGGATTTTACAATCCTCAAGTTGTTATCTTTCATATTTTATCAAATGTTTTATGAAAAAACCAATGAAAGGGTGGTTCATCAGCAAGATCCTGTATCTGATATCGTCCCGTTATGCGTTCCATCAGCCTGTAACAAGGAAGATTGGGATGGGCGAAAAGTCTCAATTGGCGCATGTACAGGCGAATCCGACGTTATCTCTTCCCCGAACACATGTCGGAACACTTCGGTAACCGACTGTACGGGAATCACTTTTAAACCCTCAATGCTGTCAAAAAGAGCTTGCCAGTTGTCCTGCGGAATGATCACTTTTTTGGCTCCTGCCTGAAAAGCGGCTTCAACCTTGGCTAATACACCACCAATCGGTTTGACACGACCATGGATGCTAATTTCGCCAGTCATTGCAATTTCATGATCCACCGGAATTCCCCGCATCGCGGAAGCAATGGCTGTTGCCATCGCAATTCCTGCGGACGGGCCATCTACCGGCGTACCCCCAGGGAAATTGATATGCAAATCGTAATTCGACGGAGACAATCCGAGCGTACGCAAAACAGTTAGAACATTTTCTACAGAACCTTTAGCCATGCTCTTACGGCGCAGTGTACGGGACCCGCCTCCGATTTCTTCCTCATCCACAACCCCCGTAATATTATAGCTGCCCTTTCCCTCAGGAACCGGAACTGCTGTAACTTCAATTTCAAGCAGCATCCCCATGTTCGGGCCATATACAGCTAATCCGTTAACGAATCCGATTTGCGGCAAGCCTGGTATTTTTCGGTCAGGACGCGGTTGAATTTGACTACTGCCCGCTACCCATTCGACGTCGGAAGCATTGAGACATTCCCTTTTCTCGGTAAGTGCCAAACCAGCAGCCAGCTGGATCATATTGACCGCCTCCCGACCGTTCGTTGCGTAACGCTGTACAACTTCTACCGCCTCAGGACAAGGGCCAAAGCCTAGCTTGTGGACGGCATCCTCTGCAATACGAGCAATCTCCTGTGGCTGCAAGGCACGGAAATAAATCTCCATGCACCGGGAGCGAATCGCAGGTGGCAGTTCATGCGGCGAACGGGTCGTCGCACCCACCAAACGAAAATCGGCTGGCAAACCGTTTTGGAAAATATCGTGGATATAAGCAGGAGTATTCGAATCTTCCGAGTTGTAATACGCACTCTCCAAAAATACCTTGCGATCCTCCAGTACTTTCAAGAGTTTATTCATCTGCGTTGGATGCAGCTCACCAATCTCATCAATGAACAGCATCCCCCCATGCGCCTTCGTCACAGCTCCGGGTTTAGGTTGTGGGATACCCGCTACCCCCATCGCTCCTGCCCCTTGATAGATTGGATCATGCACTGAACCTATCAGCGGGTCCGCAATACCGCGCTCATCAAAGCGGGCCGTCGTAGCATCAATCTCCGTGAATTTGGCATCTCCCTTGAACGGAGAGGACAGATTCTTCTTAGCCTCTTCCAGCACAACGCGTGCAGCAGCTGTCTTCCCTACACCCGGCGGGCCATAAATAATGACATGCTGCGGATTCGCACTACATAACGCAGCCTTGAGCGCGCGCAGTCCATCCTTCTGACCCACGATATCCTGTAATGTGGCAGGACGTGTGCGTTCAGCCAACGGCTTGGTAAGTGAAATAGAACGCAATTTGCGTAGCTTATCCAATTCCTTGCGGGATTCCCGATCTACCGCACTACGGTTCGTTTTCTGGCTCCGCAGGAGGTTCCAGAAATACAGACCAATAACAATCCCGAAAAACATTTGCACCAATAACAAAATCATAGTCAAGTCCATCGTATTTCCTCCGTTTCTCATCTCAGCAATTTTAAAAATGCCGCTCTATGAAAAACAGTATTTCCTTTTCCGCGATAGCTAAACGGCGGTCTTTCAAAAGATCAGAGAGAAATACAAAAACACCGCGAAGAACAGTTCTGTAGCAGAGCTGCTCTCCACGGCGTTTAAATGATGACAATAGATTATGACTATGCCTCTTTATAATAACTGCTTTTTGCCTACACCTTCTCGGCGGTATGACGTTCTTCACGTCCAGGTATTTTCCCTGTTTCCTCATATGCTTTGACGATGATATCAATTTCTTTTTTCAATTCGTCCACCATATCAGCCTCAGGTACTTTGCGAATCATTTTTCCATAACGGAACAAAAGGCCTTCACCGCGCGCTCCGGCAATTCCAATATCAGCTTCCTTCGCTTCACCCGGGCCATTTACTGCACAACCCAGTACGGATACTTTAATCGGTACCTTGAGTTTTGCAATGTAGTCTTCTACCTCGTTGGCAATAGAGAACAGATCAATATCCAGACGTCCGCAAGTCGGACAAGAAATCAATGTAGCTGCGTTTGTGATTAATCCAAACGTCTTGAGCAACTCACGGGCTACCTTCACTTCTTCCACCGGATCAGCACTAAGTGAAATACGCATAGTGGAGCCGATGCCTGATGCTAGCAAAGCGCCCATACCTGCCGCGCTTTTAACTGTACCCGTAAAGAGTGTACCCGCTTCGGTAATACCCAGATGGAGCGGATACTTAATAATTTCAGCGGCCTTCGTATAAGCAGCAATCGCCATAGGAACATCAGACGCCTTCAGTGACACGATAATGTCATGGAAATCAAGTTCTTCCAGTATCCCGATATGATACAGCGCACTTTCTACCATCGCTTCTGGCGTAGGGTAGCCATACTTATCAAGTAAATGCTGTTCCAATGACCCGGCATTCACACCAATTCGAATCGGAATCCCTTTTTCCTTACATGCCTTCACGACAGCTTCTACTTTTTCACGTCGTCCTATGTTACCTGGATTAATGCGAACTTTATCAATCCCATTTTCAATTGCCAGTAGAGCCAGCTTGTGATTAAAGTGAATATCTGCAACTAGCGGAATATGAATCCGTTTTTTAATTTCCTTAATGGCTGCGGCAGCTTCCTCATTGTTGACGGTAACCCGCACCAGTTGACATCCGGCTTCTTCCAAGCGAAGAATCTCGGCTACAGTTGCTTCCACATCTGCTGTTTTAGTTGTACACATGCTTTGGATGATGACTTCATTGCTGCCGCCAATCGTCAGATTCCCGACTTTAACGGGACGTGTGTCTTGTCTTAAGAACATGTACTTTTCTCTCCCATTAACGCCAAACCTCCACCCCTTAAAACCTCATACAGGTTTAGTGAAGTGGAGATCCGGCTTCTCATGTTTTAGAGATCGCGAAGTATCAATCCTTAGGCGCTCTCTTCTTGTTTTTTATCCTTATCTGTACCACCGAGTTCCGGTGCGATTTTGTCTTTTACAACCTGCTCATTGATGACGCAAGTAGTCACATCCTCACGGGAAGGAACCTCATACATTACGTCCAGCATAATACCTTCGATGATCGCACGAAGGCCACGGGCACCCGTGTTACGCTTGATCGCTTCACGAGCAATGGCTTCCAGAGCATCTTGCTTAAACTCCAGTTGCACATTATCCAGCTCAAGCAGCTTCTGGTATTGCTTGGTTAACGCATTTTTCGGTTCGGACAGAATACGAACCAATGTGTTCTCATCAAGCGGCTCCAGCGTAGAAATTACTGGCAAGCGTCCTACAAATTCCGGTATCAGACCGAATTTCAAAAGATCCTCAGGCAATACCATTGAAGTATATTCGCCTGGTTTCAGGTCTTTTTGTTCGCTGGTAGCGTTGAAGCCGATAACCTTTTTACCGATACGACGTTTGATCATTTGCTCCAGACCATCAAAGGCACCACCGCAAATGAACAGGATATTCGTGGTGTCAATTTGAATAAACTCTTGATGTGGATGCTTGCGACCGCCTTGAGGTGGTACAGAAGCAACCGTGCCTTCCAAAATTTTAAGCAACGCCTGCTGTACACCTTCACCCGAAACGTCACGCGTAATGGACGGGTTTTCGGATTTGCGGGCTACTTTATCAATTTCGTCAATGTAGATAATGCCGCGTTCGGCTTTTTCTACATCATAATCGGCAGCTTGAATCAGTTTCAGCAAAATATTTTCAACGTCTTCACCCACATAACCTGCTTCCGTAAGGGAAGTGGCATCTGCGATAGCAAAAGGAACGTTCAAAATTTTAGCCATGGTTTGCGCAAGCAACGTTTTACCCGAACCTGTAGGTCCAAGCATCAAGATGTTACTTTTTTGCAGTTCCACATCATCAATTTTGTTTTGAGTATTAATTCGTTTATAGTGATTATATACCGCTACAGACAACGATTTTTTCGCTTGATCCTGACCAATAACATATTGGTCCAGAATGTCACGGATTTGCATTGGTTTCGGAATGTCTTTCAGATCTACTTCTTCTTCATGACCCAATTCCTCTTCTACAATCTCCGTACACAACTCAATGCATTCGTCACATATATATACGCCCGGTCCGGCAACAAGCTTGCGAACCTGATCCTGAGATTTACCGCAGAAAGAACATTTCAATTGTCCTTTTTCATCATTAAATTTAAACATAGAGCCACCCCTTTACAGATTAATCGGTTTAGACAGCACCTGGTCAATGATACCGTATGCTTTTGCCTCTTCCGCTTCCATGAAGAAATCCCGGTCAGTATCACGTTCGATTTTTTCGAGGGGCTGACCCGTACGCTCTACATAGATTTGATTCAGCTTAGCACGTGTTTTGATAATCCAGTCCGCATGAATCAGCATATCGGAGGCTTGCCCCTGAATGCCACCAAGTGGCTGATGAATCATGACTTCACTATTGGTAAGCGCGTATCTCTTACCTGGCGCACCCGCTGTTAGCAGCAACGAACCCATACTTGCAGCCATGCCTACACAGATCGTCGATACGTCCGGCTTAATGAATTGCATTGTATCATATATACCCATGCCCGCAGTTACAGAACCGCCTGGCGAGTTAATGTACAAATTAATATCCTTCTCTGGATCTTCCGCAGAAAGGAACAATAGCTGTGCAATGACGAGATTGGCGACATCGTCATCAATCGGGCCACTTAGGAAAATAATACGATCCTTAAGCAACCGCGAGTAAATATCGTAAGATCGTTCTCCTCGATTCGTTTGTTCCACAACCATAGGGACGAGACTCATCACGACCAACCTCTTTTCTTTATTAAAATGAACACCTGTATTCATCCGCTTCCTTATGTCCCATTAAAACGGAAGCAGCAAGCATGAAACGTGAACACCTTACAAAATATTTTAACATGTTCAGAGTCTCGTGTCATATTTGCATGCGCTCATATATGCAGTGCGGGCTATTTACAGTACACTCTGCCGAGACCTTCTCATATTTAACCATGTTTCGTATGTATGTGCAAATATACGGTAGTGACTTATGTAAAACAAGAAAACGCGACTCACAGCACTTTCCATAAACGACTAAAATTTGGGTTATCAAAGGTAAAAATAAGGCACGTAACTTTCACTACGTGCCTTATCCCTATCTAATTACTACGTTTCAGCTTGTTACAGCATACTCCGTATATTTTATCGTCTGAATTACTCAGCAGCTTCAACTGGCGCTTCTACTTCTTTGCTGTTTTCCACCAACAAAGCAATGGTTTTGCGCAGTGAAATTTCTTCTTTCAGGTTAGCGAACGAGCCGTTACCTTCCAGAATGCTACGGATTTCTTCAACTGAACGTTTGTAAGCTTCAGCCATGTTTTTCAGTTCTTCATCAATTTCCGCTTCGGAAACTTCGATGTTTTCTGCTTTAGCCACTTGCTCCAGCACGAGGTTGTTACGTACGCGCTTCTCAGCATCAGCTTTCATTTGCTCTTCCAGGTCTTCCTTGCTTTGACCAGAGAATCCAAGGAACATTTCAAGGTTCATACCTTGGCTACGCAAACGGTTGTCGAAATCGCGAACCATGTTTTGCACTTCGCTCTTCACCATTGCTTCAGGAATGTCGATTGTTGCATTCTCAGCAACCTTCTCTACTACAGCACCCTCGCGAGCTGCTTTAGCTTCGTTTTCCTTACGATCCAACAATTGCTTTTTCAAGTCTTCCTTGAATTCAGCCAGTGTGTCAAATTCGCTTACATCTTTAGCAAATTCATCGTCCAGCTCAGGAAGAACTTTGCGTTTCAGTTCGTGAACTTTCACTTTGAATACCGCTTGTTTGCCAGCGAGGTCAGCAGAATGGTAGTTCTCAGGGAACGTTACTTCAACGTCCTTGGAATCGCCAGTGTGCAAACCAACCACTTGCTCTTCAAAACCAGGGATGAATGTGTTAGATCCCAGTTCCAAAGAATACTTCTCAGCTTGTCCGCCTTCGAATGGTACACCGTCCACGGAACCGTCGAAGTCAATAATAGCTGTATCACCGGATTGAGCAGCATCTTCATCAACGACAACCAGTTCAGCATGACGTTGTTGCAGGCGCTCCAGTTCTTGAGCCAGTTCTTCGTCGCTTACTTCGAGTTTGCTTACAGGCACTTCTACGCCTTTGTAATCGCCCAAAGTCACTTCAGGTTTAACAGTAACCTTTGCTTTGAACTTGAAAGATTCGCCTTTAGCAAATTGATCAATTTCAACGTCAGGGCTGTCAACCGGGAAGATGTCCGTTTGCTCTACAGCTTGGCTGTAAGCTTCTGGCAACAGGATGTCAATTGCATCTTGGTACAGACTTTCAATACCATAGCGTTTTTCAAAGATAGGACGTGGTACTTTACCTTTACGGAATCCTGGTACACTTACTTGTTTTGCCACTTTATTAAAAGCTTTGTCGAGTGCAGCGGCTACACGATCCGCGTCAACCTCAACTTCAAGAACCCCAAGGTTCTTCTCTATTTTCTCCCAAGTTGCTTTCATTTTATGCTTTCCCCTCCAACAAAATCTTCACTTAGTTTTCATTACAATCAACGCACACAAAATAACCACTATAGTATATCTAACATTACTGTCTTTTTCAAGAGCAGCCCTTTGAATGCTTCACAGGTAAACGTTTCCGGTCACTAAGGAGTGTGCATTCCCGCCGCTACGAATAGTCGCATCGACCGATACGCCTGCTCAAAACGGAAGCGCAACGCATCTGTAATACCATATATAGCACGGGTTTCTTCCTCATTATTATTACCGTTCAAACTTTCCGAAACGGTCTGATGGAGTGCTGCAGCCCAAATATCCGGCATTCCGTCCTCTTCCACCAACATGGATCTATAATCATTCGTACCGTATACTGCCATCACAAACTGTGACCACAACTCCTGTGCAAAATAGAATAGTGTAGGCTCGTGCACCTCAGTCTGATCAGCCACCCGTTCCAAAATACGCATAATCGACTCTGGAAAATCACCAGGCTGTAACGGAACCGTTTCAATGTCGATTTCCGCTTGTTCATCACCCCGTCTGATTTCTATCGTCCCTTCCATTCCGCGTCGTCGCATTGTCTGTAGAACACGGAATTGAAGTAAAGGATGGATTTCCCGGTCCGTAATCCAGCGAAGCAAGGCATCGTCGATTTCTGGCAGTTCCAAATAGGACAACTGCTCCAACGCTAAAATCGTCTGTTCGGATAAGGGTTCATCCATAGCCATCCGCAACAGCTTGTTGCCGTAGCCCGCATCCTGCTCCTGCTTAAAGCGTGCATGACGGCGAGCTAACTCTACTTCACTGACCTCTTCTTCCACAGCGTCCGTTACCGCCCCGCTGTCAGCGTACTGTGGAAATGCAGCTTCCAGCCATTGTAATAGAGCGTTCCATTCATCGTATTGCTTCTGCTCCTGTCCCTGACACTGCATTAAAAAACGCAGCATCGCCATCGCCTCTCCGTAACGTTCGTTTTCAAGCATCACAGTAAGTTGGATTTGATAATAGTCCAGTGTCTTCGGAAACAATACAATATTATTTTCTTTTGTCGTCACCTTGGAGTCCTTTATTCAAGGCACCCCCTCTCCTTCACAAGCTCAAGTATTTGTAGATTATATGAGAAACAGTAGCCGAAGTCCAACCACTCGTCTTACACATATTCACCTGTATTCTAACATACCCTTTTATAAGGCAAAAAAAACTACGTCTACTCAGAATTTATGCTGTATAAAGCCTAAATAAGCGATATATGCAAAATAAGACTTGAATTTCTTTTATCCATATGATATATTAATATTCGCTTGAATTTTATGTCCCAGTAGCTCAGCTGGATAGAGCAACGGCCTTCTAAGCCGTCGGTCGGGGGTTCGAATCCCTCCTGGGACGTCATAACAAGAAGCTTCCATAATGGAGGCTTTTTTTGTTCTCATGAGATAACTCACAGGGGAACGTCGGCCCATCGGCATCGTTAGCCTATACTTCGCAGTCAACCATAAGGAGAGTATCTCTCTTGATAAATTACATCAAAAAAAAGCTTCCGCAAGGGAGCTTTTTTTGATGATAAATAATGTAGAAAGAATAGTCTGCCACGCTACTTTAGGCGCTGGTTTCAAGTCACTACTCTTTCAATAAAACGCAGATATTGCTATCATCTATCATGTTACACCATTTTGAAGTAAAGGAGGTTGGCTGACTCCCTTGACTACGAATAAACTCCAAAAGTCGCGGGAAATTCATCGTTTTGTTGCCACTTTGCTTTCTATATTAGGTACTGGATTGGGTATGTTTTATCTCGCCATTCCTTCCTATATGATTGGAGGAGCGGCTCTGATCATCACACAGGGAATTCTGATCTATTTTACATTATTTTCTCTCGGATACCTGCTTATTATTTCGGGACCGCTGGCCATTATTCTCCACATTTTAGGCATTATTTTTACAATACGATCTTTTCAAATTACAAGCAATGTGGGTAGCGCGCCGACAAGTGCATCGTTGCCTTCCAAATGGCGCATGTTGCTCAGTCTCACTGTGGGAGCTACACTTCTACTTCTTGCAGTCACAATGAAATACGTAGATATTATAGAACCTTTTACACAAACAGGTGAAAATAAACGCAACGTAGCCGCAGAATCAGAGCAATATCTGGAGCAGAAATACGGAGAGGACTTTCAAATTCAAAATATTAGCTATCATAGTATTCCCTTCACTGAATATACCATGGAGGCGATCTCTAATCGTCATCCTTCCGTCCTCTTTAACATGACCAAGCGTCCTTATGAGGATGTCCCATTTAGAGAAAAATATCTTAACGCCCTTTGGGAGAGCCAACTGGACATGAAGCTCAAACCTGTTATACAGAAGCTATACAATGATGCAGCCGCTGTTCATTCTGGGGTGCAAGAAGGGGAAACAGATAAAATGATCAAAGAATACGACGATTTTAAACTGAATCCCGAAGCGGTCGGCGATCAATATATTCGTATAATTGTATTCGAGGATCTAACTGACTCAGGATTGTCATTGGAAAAAGAACGGGTATTACAAACTGCAAAAGTTCTCAAAACAGTGTTGGCCGGAAATAAAGCCTCATTAGACATCGAATACTTCCCTTCGGCTATGAATACCAACCGAAACCTTAAGGCAATAGAACTAAACGATTATATGTTTGGTCAGGACCATTTTGATGAAAAGACCTATGAAGTCCAGATAGAAGACATTTATAAGCTTATGTCAACAAAGGATATACAAATCACATCGCTTGACCGCGTGAAGTAGCAAGGAGATTAATCAAATGAAATTAATATCTTGGAATGTAAATGGCTTAAGAGCCTGTGTGACCAAAGGGTTTTATACTTATTTAAAAGAAACGAATGCCGATATTTTTTGCGTACAGGAAACGAAGCTTCAAGAAGGGCAGATCCTCATGGAGAACATGGAGGAATACACACAATACTGGAATTATGCTGAGAAAAAAGGATATTCCGGCACGGCTATTTTCACCAAAATCAAGCCGCTCTCTGTGCATTATGGACTTGAAGAAAATGAAGAACCGGAGGGCCGAACCATCACTTTGGAATTCGAAAAATTTTATCTCGTCAATGTGTACACACCAAATACCAAACGGGACTTATCCCGACTGCCCTACAGACTGGAATGGGAAGACCGTTTTCGCAGCTACCTGCAACAACTGGATGCTTTGAAGCCTGTCATCGTGTGTGGAGACTTGAACGTAGCTCATCAGGAGATCGATCTCAAAAACGCCAAAGCTAACTACGGAAATGCCGGTTTTACGCCTGAGGAACGGGAACGCATGTCACAGCTGCTAGACGCCGGATTTATAGATACCTTCAGAACCTTTTATCCTGACCGGACGGATGTTTATTCCTGGTGGTCCTACATGCCAAAGGTGAGAGAAAGGAATATTGGCTGGCGGATCGATTACTTCCTCGTCTCGGAGAGACTTCGTTCGCTATTGATGGATGCGAACATTGATTGTCATATTACAGGCAGTGACCACTGTCCTGTGATATTGGAGTTGCAAGATATTTCAGCATAAGTCCCCTGCCCTGACACAAGGATTTATGAAACTTTAAAAAGCGGTCATGCTCTGTTATTGCAGCATGACCGCTTTAATGAATGGAGCTATGTCCCCAAATATACCTCGATACGGGAAATCAACCGCTCTCTCACATCTTGTGCCTCTTTATGATCTAATATAGCCTGTCTTATCGTCTTCTTTTCGCCACTAGCGTAATGCAGTACATACTGGGTCACTATGCATTCCGGTGGATAAGTATCCTTGCGATCCGTATTAAAATAAGTCACCTGACAGCTTCCGAGAAAACAGAAAGATAGCTCACCTGTAGCTGTGAACAGCCAGCCTGGCAGCTTGGGCTCCAGCTTCAAGGATAGGCCCCTATGATCATAGCCAAACGGCTGCCCGCCCGTCATCATCCATATCCACATATGAATAAATTCTGCCGTAGATCCGCTCAGCCTCGCGATATATCCCGTTCCATGCAAACTTGCATCAGGATTAGCACTGCTAGCAATAAAGGAGCTGTTCGGTTGGCCGGAAAAAACTCCATGATAGCTCCATTCTTATCCTCCACACCAAAGCTCGCAATTCCTTGTCCACGATTAACATAATACGCCCACAGAGGAATTCCCTGAACACCAGCAATACCGGGTAGAAAACTGGAAAAGGGCTTGGCCTGCGCAAAATTCTCAATCACAAAACGTCCTTGATCGTCAAAATAATACTGCTGCATCGTGCACCCCTTTTCTTTTTAAAACCCGTTATTCGCCATCATTTGCTTGAACCACAGCGCACTTTGTTTGGGTGTCCGTTCCTGCGTATCGTAATTGATGTGTATAATACCAAAACGTTTGCTGTATCCCCAGGCCCATTCGAAGTTATCGAGGAATGACCATACAAAATAGCCCTTAAGCTGACCTCCCTCCCCAATAAAGCGATGGCATGCCTTTAAATGTTCCTCAATGTAATGCTGACGCCCAATGTCTTCAATCTTTCCATTCACCAGTTCGTCCTTCATCGCTGCTCCGTTTTCTGTAATCAGGATGGGTAATCCTCTGGTAAAATCCTTCTCAATCCGTGTCAGCAGCTTATAAAAGGATTCAGGGTGAATCTCCCATCCAATATCCGTTACCGGTTCCTCTATGGAAATCTGCTCGACCTGAAGCAACGAAGCGTCTGTAGTCGCTCGAATGATACTGCGGGCGTAGTAGTTGATGCCCAAAAAATCCCCTGGCTGCTGAATCAGCTCCATATCACCAGGCTGTACAAAATCCAATCCGTTCAAATGCTCCCCGTACCATTCCACCATATCCTCAGGGTATTTCCCGTTAAACAATGGCTCGGCAAACCAACGATTAATAAAGCCATCCCGCCGGACAGCAGCGGCTACATCCTCGGAGTGTTCAGAGGCTGCATCGACATGCTCCATGTTCAGCGTAATACCGATATTGCCCGTCAGGCCCTTTTCCTTGTGTAAGTTCATGGCTATCCCGTGACACATCAGAATATGATGAGCGGCAGCAAGAGCTTCCCTCCAGTTCTCATGGCCGGGGGCATGCTCGCCTGTGCCATAGCCCAAAATAGAGGCGCAGTAGGGCTCATTTATCGTATTCCACCAGCTTATACGCTGTCCAAATCGATCCATGATTACAGAGGCATACGTTTTAAAATGTTGGATAGTCTCTCGCTGCGTCCAGCCACCCTCGTCCTCAATCCATTGCGGCAGATCCCAATGATACAGCGTCAGCATTGGAATTAGCCCAGCCGACTCAATCTCATCCAGCAGACGCTCATAGAAGAGTAGCCCCTGTTCGTTAACCACGCCAGGTGCGGGAATAATGCGCGGCCAGGCCACGGAAAAACGGTAATGTAAAAAGCCAAGTTGCTTCATTAATTGCACGTCTTCCTTAAAGCGGTGAAAATGGTCACAAGCCACATCTCCGCAGTCCCCTCCGATCACCTTCCCGGGTACTTGACAGAAAGTATCCCAAATAGAAGGCGTTCTTCCTTCCTCATCCACGCCACCTTCAATTTGATAAGAAGAGGTCGAAGTTCCCCACATAAACGTGGTGGGGAATGTATAGGTATTCTCATTCATACTTGGTATCATCCTTTCAGGAATCAAGACTTCACAGCTCCGGCTATCTTAGAATAAATGCACTTACCTTTACGAAAGCGGTTTAGTTAATTACAGCTACTATTATGTATCGGATAGCCTGTATTTGTAAATAGAGATTTGTAAATTATCAAATAAAACACAAATCACCGTTATTACTCCTTAAAATATTAGGAGTCATCCTTTATTAGCACGGTTGACTCACTTCTATGAGGTAGCATAGAATACGAGTAATCATTAATTTTGAAAAACAAAGTCAATTTAACTAAATCAGTTTAGTTGCGGAGGATTCCATGAATATAAAAACAATAGCTAGCATGGCAGGCGTTTCAGTAGCAACGGTTTCGAAAATCATTAACAATTACACAGACATCAGTGAGGAAACCCGGCAGCGGGTACTTAAAATCATGGAGGAAACAGGCTATAGACCCTCCTCCTCGGCTAAAACGCTGGCTACCAAAAAATCTAATCTGGTAGGCGTTATATTCGCTGGTAAGCTGAATGTTGATTTTAGTCATCCTTTTTTTGTAGATATCATTAATGTCTTCAAAAAACAGATTGGCTTGCTTGGTTACGATCTGCTGTTTTTTTCAAATGAGAAATTTCTGGATAATGGAGAGGACTATTTGGCACGCTCGAAATATTTTTCAGTGGACGGGTGCATTATTATTGCTGGAGATGAAGTGGAGAAGAGTGTTTTTGATCTCGATGCCAGCCCTATCCCCTGTATCGGTGTCGATATTGAACTAACCGGAGCCAGTTCTTGCTACATTATGTCCGACAATCAGAAGATTTCAATGAAGGTTGTTGAGCACTTTTACATGAATGGATACCGCGACATGGGGTTTATAGGCATTGAACGCCCCTCCTTGGTTATTAAAGAGAGAGAGGAGGCCTTTATTGCTTCACTAAAACGGTTTAGTCTTGATGTTAGACCTGAATGGGTCGTGTATGGTAAGGACTACGCGGCAGAAGATGGATACCAGGTCGCGAAAGCGTGGATACAGCAAGGAAATTTACCAAAAGCTATTTTTGCGGCGACCGACCTGCTTGCCTTTGGTGCCATACGTGCTTTCAAGGAAAGCGGCTTGAGGGTACCCGAGGATATTGCTGTAGTGGGATGTGATGATATAGAAGCCTGTCGTTATACCGAACCTCCACTGACGACTGTAAAACAAGACAAGCAAAAAATAGGCCGTCTAGCTGCTATGGTGCTGTTTGACCTGATGAATAAACAAATGGATACCAAATGTATTAAAGTCGAGCCGGAACTGGTCATTCGTAGTTCCTGCGGAGCCGGCCAACATTGGAACCATACGAAGGTCAAAGGTTAGCTCATGCCTTAAAAAAGATGACTCCTGATAAGATTCAGAAGTCATCTTTTTGCAGTTTAATATTCAGAGACCCAGC